>JBQCEA010000600.1:0-6034 GCA_051960695.1 Mucilaginibacter sp.
CACAGCAGCCGGGGATATATTCGATTCCTTACACCTGGCAACATTAACATCTACCTGGTATTGAGGGAAATTAATATTGAAAAAGCTTGTGGCATACTGTATTTCTGGTCTTTGACTCAGGGCGGCCAAAAATTTATTGGTTACATCGCTAAAATGGGCAATATCGCCGCCGGTATGGTCTTGTACCTGGAACTCAAATCCGCTGGTGTTACCAAAACCTTCAAGAGTAGGCGGTGCGATAAAGAAAACATTTGCACCTTTTATTCCTGAAGTTGCACCAAAAAGCCGACCGATAACAGCATCGACGGAATGTTCAGCGCCCGGACGCTGATCCCACGGTTTCAAATTCATGAAAAGCGAACCATAAGAACCGCCATTGCCACCGCTTAATATACCCGAACCCGCAATCTCAACTACAGAATTCATTTCGGGCTGCTGCTTGGAAATGCTCACTACCTGGTCGGCTATTTTTGTGGTACGTTCCAGGGACGAGGCAGGCGGCAAACTGATGTCAGCCATAATGAAGCTCTGATCCTCATTAGGCACAAAACCGGCAGGCGTTACTTTTAAAAGAAATGCAAACAGGCCAATAAAAACTAAGATCGCCGCTACCGCTATCCATTTCCTGCGTGACAAGAATTGCAGGGCTCGCTTATATTTCTTCGTTGTAGCCTCAAAACTTGCATTAAACGCTGAATAAAATCTTTGCATAAATCCTTTACGCAGCTTGTTTTCATGATGCGGTTTCAAAAGCAATGCACATAATGCAGGTGAAAGCGTCAAGGCATTTACGGCAGAAATAAGAATGGCGACCGCCAGCGTAAGGCCGAATTGCTTATAGAAAACCCCTACAGAACCCGTAATAAATGTTACCGGAATAAAAACAGCAGCCATTACCAGCGTGATCGAGATTACCGCCCCGCTGATCTCGCTCATCGCTTCGAGTGTTGCTGCCCTGGCAGTAGGAACATGCTGGTCGAGCTTGGCATGCACCGCCTCGACGACGACGATAGCATCGTCGACGACAATTCCAATGGCAAGCACAAGTGCAAATAAAGTCAGAAGGTTGATGGTAAACCCGAACAATTGCAGAAAGAAGAAAGTGCCGACTATAGCAACCGGAACTGCAATAGCAGGTATTAATGTTGAACGCAGGTCCTGAAGGAATATAAATACTACAATTGAAACCAGTATAAATGCTTCGATCAGTGTTTCTACTACTTTATGTATCGATATATCCAGGAATTGATTTGCGGTAAAGATCATATTATACTCAATGCCGGGAGGAAACCTTTTAGAAGCCTCTTCAAGGGTTTTCTCACAATCCTTGATCATCGCATGGGCATTGGAACCGGCAGTCTGAAATACAGCGATCACTATCGACGGTTTGTTATCTGTAGTTGAGGTAACAGAATAATCAAGCGATCCTAATTCTACACGCGCTACATCCTTTAACCTTAACAGTTGGCCGTCAGGGGTAGCTTTGATGATAATATTTTCATATTCCTCAGGCGTCTTCAGGCGGCCTTTATATTTCAGCACGTATTGAAAAGACTGGTTACTATTCTCACCAATTTTTCCAGGGGCCGCTTCTATATTTTGTTCAGCGAGTGCATTGTTAATATCATCAGGAACCAATTTATAGGCGGCCATGGCGTCCGGCTTTAGCCAAATGCGCATGGAGTAATCATGTGTTCCGAAAGCCGTAACATCTCCCACCCCATTCACACGCTTAAGCATGGGAATAACGTTGATGTTGGCGTAGTTTTGCAGGAAAGTAGCGTCGAACGCTTTACTAGTGCTATTTATCGAGAACACCATTACCATACTGCTTTGCCGTTTGGCTGTGGTAACACCGGCTTTTGTAACCTCGGCAGGTAAAAGCGGCGTTGCCCTTGAAACACGGTTCTGCACGTTTACGGCGGCAAGGTCGGGGTTAGTGCCCTGTTTAAAGAATATCGTGATAGATGCCGAGCCGTCGTTACCGGACGATGAGGTCATATAGGTCATATTCTCAACACCATTGATCTGCTCTTCCAGCGGAACAATAACGCTATTCAATACAACATCAGCATTTGCACCCGGATAGGAAGCCGAAACCTGAACGGTTGGCGGCGCTATCTCGGGGTATTGCGTAATTGGCAGTGAAACAAGGCCAAGAATACCCAGTATGACCAGGATAACCGATATAACCGTAGACAATACGGGCCGCTCAATAAAAATCTTTAATGTCATTTATTAAATCGGTTTATTTAATGTCCTTATAAATTTGATCATCAGGTTGCATTTGCGGCTTGATAACTGTTCCATCCGGAATAGGTGATGCAGCCTCATAAACAACTACGTCACCTGCTTTTAAACCACCGGTTACCACAAAATATTGACCAGCGGCATCTGCCATGACGCTGATCTCGGCGCTTTTAACCTTTCCATCATTTACCATGTACACAAAACGCTTACCCTGCAATTCATAGGTGGATTGCTGAGGGATCAGTAATGCATCTTTCAATGGCGTGGGAATTACTACAGTAGCACTTTCACCACTTCTTAGCAAACCAACAGGGTTTGGAAAAGTAGCACGAAAGCTTGCCGCACCTGTTTCAGCATTTACCTGTCCGCTTACAGTTTCCACTCGTCCTTTTTCAGGATAACCGGTGCCATCAGATAAAATAAGGGATACTTGCGGAAGCTGCTTGAGCTTTGCCTCAACAGTATTACCCTTGTATTGCCTTGAAAAATCAAGCAATTGCTTCTCATTCATCGAAAAATAGGCATAAACTTTTGATATGTTCGAGATCATTGTCAAAGGCGAAGCAGTTGTACTGCTTACAAGACTGCCCAGCCTATAAGGTATCGTACCCGCAACGCCATCCACAGGGCTGGTGACCATGGTATAAGATAAATTTGTCCTGGCATTGGCAAGTGTGGTTTTCGCCTGTAATAATGCCGCCTCTTTCACTTTCAATGCATCCTCAGCTGATTTTAACTCATACTCGCTGATGATCTGTTTATCTACCAGAGGTTTGGTTTTTTCAACTTGTAACCTCGCGGTATTAACGTCAGCTTCGGCACTGTTAACTGCTGCAAGCGCATTCTTCACATCCTGTTCATACTGAGGAGCGTTTATTTTGAACAGCAGTTGTCCTTTTTTTACTGTAGCACCCTCGTCAATGTAGATATGATCGATATAACCATCGATCTTAGGCCGGATCTCTATATTCTGTTCCCCCTGCAAAGTAGCGGGATATTGTGATTGCAGGGTGGTATTGTGTACAGTTAGCTTAAATACCGGATAAGGTTGAGCGGCAGGAGCAGCGCCTTGTTGACCCTGCCCTCCGTTGCTATTGTGACAGCCAAGGCTTATGGTCATTACAAGACATGTTATTATAACTGCCACTGATCGTTTTGTGATCAATATTTGTTTTAATTGGAATAGCTTGGGTATATTTTTTATCATATGGTTATTGAGTACATATAAACACATAAAAATAATGCGTTCTGTATTTATGGCAGAACGCACTTTGCCAGTAAAGGTAATCAACTAAATCTCAATCGGGCTAATACAAAATGAACACATTAATTTGTGATGACAAAAACTTATCGACAGGCTGGATAAAATAATAGACGAACTGCCAAATTTCCTGGTTTTTTGATCATATTAAGTCTATGATTTGGGATTTTGATGGTGTTGCTTTTTTTATTAACCTCGGTACCATATTAAATTTTCAGGTGTGGTTGATCTTTTTCTTCAATCCGATATGAAAAACCTTAGTCGACGTAGTTGTAATGGTTATATTATTTGCAATCATTAGTATATCAAACATACCGTTTCAACCATAAAGCTATAATAACAGAAATGAACGATTCGAGACGTGATTTCCTAAAAAAAGCGGCGTTGCTCGCGGGTGCAACCAGCCTGGCTAATATTTTACCGTCCTCTATTCAAAAGGCGCTGGCCATCAATCCGGCTGAAGGCAGTACTTATTTGGACGCTGAGCATATTGTTATTTTGATGCAGGAAAACCGTTCGTTCGATCATACTTACGGCACATTGCGAGGCATGCGTGGATATAATGATCCGCGAGCTATCGAGTTGCCTAATAGAAATAAAGTTTGGTTGCAAACAAATGCGAAAGGTGAAACTTATGCGCCATTTCACCTCGATATAAAAAATACCAAAGCCACATGGATGAATTCGCTGCCTCATTCCTGGTCCAACCAGACCAATGCCCGCAACGATGGCCGTTTCGATCAATGGCTGGAATCGAAACGCTCAGATACTAAAGAATATGCTGACATGCCTTTAACTATGGGCTACCACACCAGGGAGGATATTCCGTTCTACTACTCGCTGGCAGATGCATTTACAGTTTGCGACCAAAATTTCTGTTCAGCTCTTACGGGCACCAATCCTAATCGTCTTCATTTCTGGACCGGAACCATTCGCGCCGAACAGAATGAAAATTCGAGGGCCCTGGTTTGGAATGATGACATGGATTATGGCACATTGAATTGGACTACCTTCCCCGAACGTTTGGAACAAAATGGCATTTCCTGGAAGTGTTATCAAAATGAAGTAGCCATTGATACCGGCTTTGACGAAGATGGTGATTTCTGGCTGTCAAATTTCCAGGATAACCCGCTTGAGTTTTTCGGTCAATATCACATCAAGCTTTACAAAAAGCATTTAGATCATATTGAGAAGCGTTCTAAAGAATTACCAGGTGAGATAAAATCACTGCAAAAGAAAATAGATGTTCTTCCAGCCGGAGATGCAAATGCCGCACACATGAAAAAGCAACTGAAACAGATGCGGAAGGACCTTGAAAATGTCCAGAATGACAAGCAACGATATCACGCTGAACAGTTTAACGCGCTTTCTGAATATCAAAAGAATTTGCATAATAAGGCATTTGACAGCAACACCGGCGATCCGCATTATCGCACGCTCGAAGAATTGACTTATAAAGATAACGGCGTAAACCGGACGTTGAAAATTCCGAAAGGCGATGTGCTTTACAATTTCAGGCAGGATGTGACAAACGGTAGACTACCAATGGTATCATGGATCACCGCCCCTGAAAGCTTTTCAGACCATCCAAGTTCACCATGGTTTGGCGCATGGTATGTTTCTGAAGTTTTAGATATCCTCACACAAAATCCAGATGTTTGGAAGAAGACCATCTTTATTTTAACATATGATGAGAATGATGGTTATTTCGATCATGTTCCGCCATTTACAGCGCCTCATTCGCATAAAGAAGGAACGGGCAAAATATCAAAGGGCATAGATACCCGCGTTGATTTTATAACACTTGCGCAGGAAGAAGCAAGGCACAATTTTCCGGAAAAGTATGACCGCGAAGGTCCTATCGGCCTGGGCTTTCGTGTGCCTATGGTGATAGCCTCACCATGGACCAAGGGTGGCTGGGTAAACTCAGAAGTGTTCGATCATACGTCAACCCTGCAATTTCTCGAAAAGTTCCTGCATCAGAAAACCGGCAAGAAAATAATGGAAACCAATATAAGTCCCTGGAGGCGGCTTATTTGCGGAGATCTCACATCAGTATTCAGACCATATTACAGCGATGCGATCCCTTCACCAGAATTTGTAGTTAAAGATGCTTTTATCGAAAGCATTTATAACGCTAAATTTAAGAAGCTCCCTGATGATTTCAGGTTGCTGAACAACAAACAGATTAAACAATTCAATGCTGATCCGCATACTCACATGCAACAAGAAAAGGGAACCAAACCTTCATGTGCATTGCCTTATGATATGCATGTGGATGGAAAACTCAGCCGGGACAAAAGATCTTTTGAGATCATCTTTGAAAATAAAGACGCAATTTTTGGTAAAGCTACAGCGGGGGCACCATTCAATGTGTATGCACCAGGCAACGTAAAGCAGCTTAATGGCACTATGGCTCCCTTGCGAACCTGGGCCTATGCGGTTAGGGCCGGAGACAAAATAACAGATAATTGGTTGCTGACTGATTTTGAGAATGAATATTATCATTTGCGCATTTACGGG
>JBQCEA010000601.1:0-2853 GCA_051960695.1 Mucilaginibacter sp.
TTTCCTCGGAAGCCACAATACAACATTCGCCGCCATGTTTCAGAGCTGAGATAAATTGCTCGTTAGCATAAACGTCCAGTTTCTTTTGTCCTTCGCCCTGTATGTTGGTTGTTCCATTCTCGCCAAGAATATCGGCAAGCCCGGCTTTATTCACTTCGCGGTTAACGATCTTGGCTGCAATTCCAATGTCGCGGAGTAACCTTGAAAGCTCACCCTTAGCGTACGGAAAGTCTGCCTGCTTCTCAATAATAAACTGACCTAAAGTTTTTGTTATTTTCATAGACTTAGTGTATTTGTTACATACTATTTTTGCAATTCTATCACCTCTAAGGTATGAATTTTTTCTTCAGAAATGCAAAATCTAAGCATTGTACGTACTTTATGCCAGCCTTGTTTCCCGGCAGCTCCAGGGTTTAAGTGTAAACAATTGATCTTTTTATCGTAAATAACCTTGAGGATATGAGAGTGCCCGGCAATGAACAAATTTGGGGGCTTAGTGTAAATTTCACGCTTTACCAAAGGACTGTACCTATCGGGATAACCGCCAATATGCGTCATCCATACATCCACGTTCTCGCACATAAAACGCAGGTTTTCGGGATAAACTAAACGGACATCCTTACCATCGATATTTCCATAAACCCCGCGCAGCGGTTTAAAGGCAGCAAGCTTATCGGCCAGCTCTGTCGTACCAAAATCGCCGGCATGCCATATCTCGTCACACTTTTCAAAATGTTTAAATACGGCATCGTCAAGATAGCTATGCGTATCGGAAAGAAGTCCTATGCGGGTCATGTTTATTTCGGATTTCGGATGTTCAATTTCGGATTTAAAAAATAAAGAAGGCTAATATAGTCCTGTTTATTTCGGATTTCGGATGTTCAATTTCGGATTAAAAGATAGTAAAGAAATCCTTTAAGGCAGCACGATAACCGGCGGAATGGGTATTAGGCGCATCGTAAATGATAAAATCGCTTTCCTTCCAATCGCATTTCTGTGCGGATATATAGAGTATTTGTCTATGCATTTCAGAGTATGCATAAGAATAAATATTAGTCTGCTCGCATATAAAAAGCTGGTAATGCGGGATAATGCTTTTTACCAGCTCAGCCGTATCAACTGGCAATATCACACAAAATACGCCAGCAGGGTTTAGATGTTCCGACACCCCTTTCACTAAATTTTCAAAAAAACTACCGTCAGCATGTTTGGCAAGCTGCTTTCCTTTCTGTGACGATTTAAGCGAGTTGATATAAAACGGTGGATTAGAAACGATCAGGTCATATTTTTTATCCGGATACTGGACAAAAAATTCTCTAAAGCCAAACGGATATACAGTTAATCTCGCTTTAAAAGATGAGTTCGTAAAATTTTGAGTGGCAGTTTGAGCAGCCTGTTCATCAATTTCAACTGCATCAATAACCGCATCTGTGAAACGCTGTGCCAGCATCAGGGCAATAACACCTGTTCCGGTACCTATATCAAGGATATTCTTTGGATAAACAGCTTCAGCCAATGCGCCCAGCAATACACCGTCGGTATTGATCTTCATGGCACAGTCCTGCTGGTCAACTGAAAATTGTTTGAACTTAAAAGCGCCTGACATGGCTCAAAATTCGTAAAACTCTATCGGTAAGCCATCAGGGTCGGCAAAAAAAGTAAAGCGTTTGCCTGTACATTCATCAATGCGGATGGGCTCAACTTCAACCTCGTGCTTTTGTATCTCGGCTACCGCCTCATCAATATTGTCAACCTCAAAGGCTATATGACGCAGACCTGCGGCCTCAGGTCCCGAGGGGCGTGCTGGTGGATTTGGGAATGAAAAAAGCTCGATCTGGTATAGTCCGTTAACTTCCAGATCGAGCTTGTAAGATCTTCTTTCTTCGCGATAAACTTCGCGTACAATTTTTAAACCAAGTACTTCTGTGTAGAACAGCTTCGACCGTTCATAATCAGAACAAATGATGGCAATGTGATGAATGCGGTTAAGTTTCAGCATAGTGACTAAATGCAGAAACTTACGAAGTTTTTTAAGCTTCGCAAGTCTTTTTTAATCGCCTAATATGGCATGCAATACATTATCGTAAACCAGCTTGATATCGGTAATGTGGCCGAATGACTCTTCATCAACGTTCATATAGCCATTACTTACAGTGCCTAAAAGACTAAATTCAACTTCGCTGGTAGCCATCAGTTCTACAAAACGTTCCTGATCTTCCGGCGAAACGCTTACCACTACCCGGCCTTGTGCTTCGCCGAACAGGAAAGCATCTTTACGGATAGAGCTGTCTGAAGCGATCTCAAAACCCAATCCGTTTGGCATAGCCGATTCAACCAGCGTTATAAACAGGCCGCCATCAGCAACGTCATGAGCTGATTGAATTACTTTATGTTTGATCAATTCCTTAACAACCTGCTGCATCGCATATTCCTTATCTAAGTCGAAGTAAGGAGCCGGCGCAGCTAATATTTTATGATACGATGCCAGGTATTGTGAAGACGCAATATCATTTACCGATTCGCCGATTAGATACACCAGGTCACCGGGCTGTTTGAAATCGGATGTCATGATAGTTGAAATATCGTCCAGCACACCAAGCATACCTATAGTTGGCGTCGGGAAAACCGGGCCTTCATCCGAAGATTGGTTGTAAAAGCTTACGTTACCACCAGTAACCGGGGTCTCAAATTTAGTACAAGCTTCGCCCATGCCCTTTATCGCGCCAACAAACTGCCAGTAAACTTCAGGCACATAAGGGTTACCGAAGTTCAAGCAATTGGTGATAGCCACTGGCTCACCACCGGCACAGGTAATGTTACGGGCTGCTTCGGCTACTGCAATTGCACACCCCT
>JBQCEA010000602.1:0-7128 GCA_051960695.1 Mucilaginibacter sp.
TTATTTTTTTACAGATAGAATCCACAAGATAAAACTGCGTTTCGGAAAACATAATGGCTAATGGCAGGCCAGGAAAGCCTCCGCCTGTTCCTACATCCAGCACACGTTCGCCTGGCAAAAAAGACATTACTTTGGCAATACCTAACGAGTGTAATACATGCCGCTCGAACAACAGATCGATATCCTTGCGGGAAATCACATTGATCTGGTTGTTCCAGAAGTTGTATAATTGGGGCAGTTGCTGGTATTGCTGCTTTTGTTGTGGCGTTAAATGGGGGAAATATTTAAAGACAATATCAGATGTCATCCCTGTTAAAGCGGTTTATGATATTACCAAGCAGGTACCTGGCCCTGAACAACTGTGCTTTTACGGTACCCAAAGGCAGGTCGAGCTGCATAGCAATTTCCTCGTAGGATAGCTCATCAAAATAGCGAAGGGTTATCAGGTTGCGGTAACGTGGCGGCAAACCTTCTATCAGTACCTTTAATTCCTGGGTTTGCTGCTTTTTTATGGAAGTTTCTTCAGGATTTAGTACATCGGCTTTTATCTGGAGCGTTTTTTCTTCTCCATCATCGTCCATCATGCCATGTATAGACATGGTGTTTAACTTTTTCTTCCGGATAAAGTCGATACAGTTATTGGTAGCAACGCGGAACAGCCAGGTACTAAAGGCATAATCGGGCTGGTATTTATCTAATTTTTCAAAGGCTTTAGCAAAGGTCTCAACAGTAAGGTCCATAGCGTCCTCTTTGTTGTTTACCATCTTAAGGGCCATAAAGTAGATCGAATCCTTGTACCTGTGCATCAGGTCGGCATAAGCCTTTTGGTTGCCCTCGCGGGCCTTAACCACAAGGTGAAAATCATTTTTTGCGTTCTCGGTAAAATTTGCGTTTACTTCCACTGTGTAGTTTTTATAAAAGTACCTATCAGTCCAAATATATTCAAATAAACATAGTAAACAAGGTCAAATAAGGGCAAATACCAAATTAAATTTCTACTATCCAGTTTTTTGAATATATTATAATATATAATTATCTGTGTTACCGCCCTAAAAACAAGCAAACCTAATGCCGGGATAGGGTCGTAGGTGAAAACCAAACATAACACCAGCAAAATATAGAAGAAAAACCCTGTCAACGCATCAAAACTGAGCATTCGGCGGTGTTTATTCTTGTATAGTTTCCCTACACCCATGTGTCTTCTTTTTTGACGATAGTACGACGACCAGGTGGTTTTTGCACCACTGAAAGTAAATGCATCAGGGTGGATCTCAATAACTGTATTGTCCTCGGTTCCGTTTTCGTTTACAAAAAGATCATCATCGCCTGATAGTACGTGCATGTGTGAAGCAAAGCCTTTGTTTTTGAAGAACAGTGTTTTGGTATATGCAAGGTTACGGCCTATGCCCATATAGGGGTTGCCTGCCAGCGCCGCTGATAAATAGTTGATAGCGGTGCGGATAGTCTCAAAACGAATAAAAGCATTGAGAAAATTACGTACTCTATAATAAGGTGAATAGCCCAAAACTATTTGTGTACCGCCCGAGAAATTGGCGGCCATATAGTTTATCCAGTTTGCTGAAGCAGGTCTGCAATCAGCATCTGTAAATAACAAATGTTCGTTTTTAGCAGCTTTTATACCCAATGTCAGTGCAAACTTTTTACCGGTTTTAAACCGGTCATGCTCTGTAATATTAACCACTTTAAGGTGCTGATAGTTTTTACCTAATTCTTTTAATACTTCTTCCGATTCATCGAACGAACAATCATTTACAACAATAACTTCAAAATCAGGGTAGTTTTGCTCCAGTATCGATGGTAAATTTTCAGTAAGATTTTGCGCTTCATTACGTGCGCTGATGATCACTGAAACAGGGATATTTGCTGATGGCGCTTCTACGGGCACACTATACCTGCGCAGCCGGTTATGATAAAAGATGAGATAATAGAGCTGTGCTATGAAACAGACTAATAATAATGTGAATAACGTTTCAGGTAAAAATGCTTCCAAATCAGTTTATATATGAAGCAAAGTTGTTAAAAATCAGTGGGAAAATTTTGGAGTGTTTAAAAATTTTGCAGATGTTAAATAGTTGCAGATAGTTATAGTAGAATATATAAAAGACGATTGAGTTATCATTCATCAATTATTCTAACCGTACAACCAATACAACTCTCTACAACCAAAACAAATCCGTAATTTTGCAGCCTTAAATGAGATTTAAATTAACAGCACAAGATCCTCAGTCAAAGGCACGCGCAGGTGAGATCACTACAGATCACGGCACTATACAAACTCCCATATTTATGCCTGTAGGCACTGCAGGAACAGTGAAAGCGGTACATCAGCGCGAATTGAAAGAGGATATCCACGCACAGATCATATTAGGTAATACCTATCATTTATACCTTCGGCCAGGCCTGGATACACTTGAAAAAGCAGGCGGACTGCATAAATTCAATGGCTGGGATATGCCTATACTTACCGATAGCGGGGGTTACCAGGTATATTCATTAACTGAAGTACGCAAGATCAAGGAAGAAGGCGTTACCTTCCGTTCGCATATTGATGGCTCAAAACATTTGTTTACACCGGAGAATGTAATGGACATTCAGCGCATTATTGGTGCCGATATTATTATGGCATTAGACGAATGTACACCCTATCCATGCGATTATAACTATGCCCGTCGTTCCCTCGATATGACACATCGCTGGCTTAAACGCTGCTGTGACCGCTTTGATAGTACCGAGCCTAAATATGGCTATAGCCAAACACTGTTCCCTATTGTGCAGGGATCGGTTTATAAAGATCTGCGTAAAAAATCTGCTGAGGTTATTGCTTCATTTGAACGTGAAGGCAATGCCATCGGCGGCTTGTCTGTTGGTGAACCGGCTGAAGAAATGTACGCAATGACAGAAATAGTGTGCGATATATTGCCACAGCAAAAACCGCGTTATTTAATGGGTGTTGGTACACCGGTTAATATATTGGAGAATATTGCTTTGGGTATTGATATGTTCGATTGCGTAATGCCAACCCGCAATGCACGCAATGGTATGCTTTTTACAAAGGATGGCATCATCAACATCAGGAATGAAAAGTGGAAAAATGATTTTAGTCCGATAGAGGCTGATAGCGACCTGTTTGCTGATACTACTTACACAAAAGCGTATCTTCGGCACCTGATACATTCCGGTGAAATACTTGGCGCACAGATAGCAACGCTGCATAACCTGCATTTTTATCTGTGGCTGGTAAAGGAAGCACGTAAAAAGATAATTGCCGGCGAATTTTACAATTGGAAAGAAAAAATGGTTAAACGCTTAGGCCAAAGGCTGTAAATGAAAGCGATGCTAAATAAATACATTAAGGTAATTGACTGGTATATTATGCGGAAATACCTGGGTACGTTTACGTTTACCCTGGCTATTTTTTCGGTTGTTACCGTTGTTTTCGATATTTCCGAGCACCTTGATAATTTCTTAAAAACAAACACGACTTTACACGATATCGCCTTTAAATATTACGCAGGATTTATCCCTTTTTATTTAAACCTACTTTCGCCGCTTATTAATTTCCTATCGGTTATTCTGTTTACAGCTAAAATGGCTAACCAGACAGAGATCGTGCCGATATTAAGTTCTAAGGCAAGTTTCACCCGGTTTCTGAGGCCATATTTTATTGCTGCCAGCCTGATATTCGTCATATCCTTTTATGCCAACGTATTCCTGATCCCTTATACCAACAGACTTAAGGTTGATTTTGAAAACACGCATTTCACCGACCAGGACCCAACTAAGTCAGAGGTACATATGCAGCTCGATAAGCACACATTTGTGTATGTAAAATCGTTTGATCCGTTACAGAAGAACGGCTATGAATTTATACTCGAGAAATTTGACGGCGATAAACTGAAAGAGAAATGGCTTGCTCAAAACATCAGCTATGATTCTGTAAAGAAGTTTTGGACGGTGAGAAACTATAGCATACGGCGCATCAATGGCCTAAAAGAAAGCATGTTGTGGCATGGCAATACCAAAGACACGGTTTTGGACATGAAGCCTGAAGATTTTGAGCAGCATGATAATGCATACAGCGCCATGACGATGCCGATCTTGAACAAACATATTGAAAAGGCAAAATTAAGAGGCACAGGTGAGCTTACAGACATGCTCTTTGAAAAATATCATCGTTTTGTGTATCCATTATCTACCTATGTGCTTACGCTTATCGGCGTTTCCATATCCTCTCGTAAGGTACGTGGCGGAGTCGGTTTGCCGCTTGGTATAGGTATTTTGCTATGCTTTACCTATATCGTAGTGGAACGTTTTGCCCTGGTTTTTTCGACCAAGGGGGGTGCTCCTCCTATGGTATCTGTATGCGTTCCTAACGTATTGTTCGGAATTCTGGGTTACTATTTACTTGTAAAAGCACCTAAATAATGGCACAAGAAGATGCACCTGCCACACTCAATAAAAACCTGCTGATACTTCATTTTACGGTTTTTATATGGGGCTTTACCGGCATCCTTGGTAAACTGATAACCATATCGGCAGTGCAATTGGTATGGTACCGGGTGCTTATCGCATCGGTAACTTTATTCCTTTATTTTAAGTTCAACCGTACGCTTTTTAAGGTTGGCAGATCGACTTTTTTAAAGCTGGTTTCTACCGGTGCATTGGTAGGCGGCCATTGGATCTTGTTCTTCCTTTCCATCAAATTATCTACAGTTTCTGTAAGCCTGGTATGCCTTTCCTCTATCACTTTATTCACGGCCATATTTGAACCGATCATTAATAAAAAGCGTATCTCGAAGCTTGAGATCATATCAGGCTTGTTTATTATTGTCGGCATTCTTGTCATTTTTAAATTCGAATCCCAATACACTAAGGGGATTATAGCAGGCTTATCAAGCGCCGTTTTTGCGAGTCTTTTTGCTATTATAAATTCGCGGCAAGTGAAGAAATACGAGGCGCCCGTGATAGCATTTTATGAACTTTCAGGCGCCTTTGTATGGATCTCGATCTTCCTGCTTTTGACCAACGGCTATACCAAAGCGATGCTTCTTAAACCTGCAGACATTGGCTATCTCCTGCTGCTGGGGACCATCTGTACATCGCTTGCCTATGTCGCAGGGGTGTCCGTAATGCGCGAACTTTCTGCCTTCCGTGTAGCACTTATCACCAACCTCGAACCCGTTTATGGCATCATCATGTCGTTTGTTTTTTTCGGTGATATGAACAAAATGACACCTGGTTTTTGGGCTGGTGCTATCATTGTGCTCTCTACTATTTTCCTCTACCCTGTAGCCCAAAAACAGATCTCGAAACGGAGAAGTGCTCAATAATTTTCCGCCGTATTCAGCGGTATATCCAAGGTTATTTATTGCCTCAACAGAGCGTCGTGGAAAATCTACCGCCTGCTGTCACGCATTTTAAAGCGATATAAGCAACTTTCTTTTTCGAACATCTCCATATACATCCAAGACAAGATAAGCGTTTCTGGAGCAAAATTCCGGCAACTACTTCGTGTATCAAATTTGCATAATTTCAAATTCTATATCATTACCCCAAAACCACCTAATAGCAGTAATTTTAAGCAGGAATAAACTAATAAACTCAACCAAAACATAAATTACAATAAATTAATAATCAAAATAATATAAACTTCAATTGATTTAATACTTTAACTTAATTCACTGAACTCAATCACTGAAATACTAACAAAATTAGCATTTGTATATTTCAGGACACAAATAGATACTTAATACCATATTATTCAGATGTTTGACTCATATTAATTAAGCAATTAATTCACATGAAATAGAAATTGAATAAAATCTTAATCATAGTGTTATTAAACCGATAAAATCGATTTTGATAATTTTTACGGCAGGTGCGAACGCATTGGCAACGTCACAAGAAAATGAGGTTTGATGAGTGTATTTTACCACGGTATCAGAGGTAAATTTCATTCTGCGAAAATTCCTATTACCCCTACCCTTTTATCGCATCAATGGGCAAGAAGATTTTAAAGCCCCAGAGAAATTAAACCTTCCTTTGTTTAATTTTTTCACTTATCCATTTTTCTGAAAAAGCTGCATTGAAGGGAGCAAATATTGACCGTGCTTACATCAATTTTATTTGCTAAGTTTAATATGCCATTCTATCGAAACCATTGGCAGAAATCACTGTTAAAAATTAATCGTCATGAGAATAAAAACGATGATCATAATTATCATTACCGTACTGCTTACGGTAGTGGTGATGCAGAACACCGACGAGGTACCACTTAAATTTTTGTTCGCAAAATTTTTCATATCCAAATTAACCATCATGCTTGTCACGGCACTTATTGGTTTCATGATCGGATTGCTGGTTGGTCGCCCCGGCAGGACCAGGTATGTTCCGGGACAGGTTGCGGACTCAGACCCAGAAAATAAAAATCTGGATACACTAAGCGACGAGGACAGAGAATACATCAGTTAAACTATGGAAAAGAAAATAGGATTTATTGGCCTCGGTAGTATGGGGCTAAACATGGCTAAAAATTTGATAGAAGCCGGCTACCATTTGCAGGTTTATAACCGCACCATTGAGAAGGCCGATGAATTGGATAGATCAGCGGTAACGATATGCAACAGTCCAGCTGAAGCGGCGCAGGACGTTGGCGTTGTTATTACCATGCTGTCGGACGATGATGTGGTAACTAAAACGACCACCAATGAAGACGGCATTTTAAAATCGCTGCAAAAAGGTGCTGTACATATTTCCATGAGCACGATCTCGCCGGACGTTTCCAAGCGATTGTCGGCTTTGCATCAGGAGGCTGGCAGCGGCTACCTGGCAGCACCGGTTTTTGGCCGTCCTGAAGCAGCAGCGGCGCGGAAGCTCTGGATATGCGTTTCTGGCAGCGATGCAGACAAGCAAACCGCCAGGCCGGTGCTCGAATGCCTTGGTCAAGGCATCTTTGATTTTGGTGAAGATCCGGGTGCTGCAAATGTGGTCAAAATAGCGGGCAACTTCATGATCATGTCGTCGCTGGAGACCATGGCGGAAGCATTTACGCTGGCCGAGAAATTCGGATTGGACCGCCTCAAAGTGGCAGAGTTTTATGGCTCTACC
>JBQCEA010000603.1:0-2694 GCA_051960695.1 Mucilaginibacter sp.
AAACCAAGTTCGGGTTGGGCTTTGATGAAGTTATCGAATTGTTGCGGTCTGAAGAATTTGCCAGATTAAAGCATATCAGGATACGGGGCTTGATGGGAATTGCTACCAACACGGAAAATCCCAAGCAGATAAAAGAGGAATTTTACGAGTTGAAGACCTTTTTTGATGGCATCAAACAAAGCTATTTCAGAAAGGAAAATACTTTTGATACGCTGTCCATGGGCATGTCATCCGATTACAAAATAGCCATAGAACAAGGCAGCAATATGGTACGCCTTGGAAGTACTATTTTCGGACAACGGGTGATAAAACACTGGAAGAACAATTAAAACACGATTAAAGGATTGAATGGATTGAAATTTGATCTGTGTGCCTTATCACAATGACTAAATGATAAATAACCTAATGACTACCTTAAGAATAGCAAAAAAAGAAGATTGCCCGAGGCTGCTTGACCTGGTGCATGAGCTTGCCTTATTTGAAAAAGCGCCGCAGGAAGTAACCGTTACTTTGGATGAGTTTATAGATGCAGGTTTCGGAAGTAAACCTGTGTGGAAGGCATTTGTGGTAGAGGCTGATGGTTTCATCGTTGGCTTTGCCCTGTATTATATCCGCTACTCTACCTGGAAAGGTTGCCGTATGTACCTGGAAGATCTGATAGTTACCGAAAGCTGGCGCGGAAAAGGCGTAGGCAAAATGTTGTTTGACCGTTTGATACAAGAGGCACGCGAACTCGGGTTTAACGGTATGACCTGGCAGGTGCTCGACTGGAATGAACCGGCAATTAATTTTTACAAAAAATATGAAGCTGCCATTGATGCCGGCTGGCTGAATGCTTCTTTATCAAAAGAGCAGATTTTGAATGGTCATGAGAATAAATAACCATTTTAAACCAATAATATTAAATAATGCTTGTCTTCAAATTCGGCGGTGCATCGGTAAAGGATGCCGCAGGGGTAATTAACCTTTCCAACATTGTAAAGAAATATGCCGGACAGCAGTTGCTGATCGTTGTTTCTGCCATGGGCAAAACAACCAATGCGCTGGAGAAATTGACCAAAGCTTATGTTGATGGCTCGGATAAATTGAATGATATTTTTTCAGAGATCAAGGAGTATCATTTCAATATTGTGAACGAGCTTTTTGAACCCGGCCATCCGGTTTACAATGATGTAGCGAACACCTTTGTAGAGATAGACTGGATGATTGAAGACGAGCCGCACGACAATTATGATTTTGTGTATGACCAGATCGTATCTATCGGCGAACTGGTTTCGACCCGGATTGTTGCTGCATACCTTAACCAAACCGATATAAAAACAAAATGGCTGGATGCACGAAGCTATATCCATACGGATAACAACTATCGTGAAGGCAATGTAGACTGGATCAAGACCAAAGTGAGTATAAGCCAGGAAATACCCAAACTACTGGACAAAGGCATAGTGGTTACTCAAGGCTTTATAGGCGGCACTTCGGAAAATTTTACTACAACCTTAGGCCGCGAAGGTTCTGATTACACTGCTTCTATCTTTGCGTCGTGCCTTCAGGCTGAATCAGTGACCACCTGGAAAGATGTTCCCGGAATATTGAATGCCGATCCAAAGCTTTTTGAAGATACCGTTAAGTTTGATGAACTTTCTTACTCCGAAGCGATTGAAATGACCTTTTATGGCGCAAGCGTTATTCACCCTAAGACCATCAAACCGCTGCAAAATGCCAAAATACCTTTGCTGGTAAAATCGTTTAATGACCCGGATGCTGCCGGAACAATTATTAAAGAAACCGCCAACCCTGTTTTTGAAAAACCGGTTATCATATTAAAGCAAAACCAGGTGCTGCTTTCCATTTCAGCCAAAGACCACGCTTTCATATCCGAAGACCACCTGAGCGAGATATTTGGCCTGTTTGCACAGAACATTGTTAATATAAATATCATGCAAAAATCGGCCCTGAGCTTTTGCGTTTGTTTTGACCTGAAGCCTGAGCGTTTTGAAAAACTGTTATCCGCATTTTCGCTTAAATTCAGGGTGAGGTATAACGATGGCATCAGTCTGCTTACAGTACGCCATTATAAACTTGGCGCTTTACGCGATCTGGTTACCAATAAAGTGGTCCTGCTTGAGCAGATCAGCCGCAATACAGCCCAAATGGTTATAAAGTAATACTACTACAGGCAAAGTAGCCATGCCAATATTGCAGCTACCAATGTATTGAGGAAATTAACGGCATCATTATTTAAATAATGCTTGCGTTCCAATAACGCGCCAAGAATTGAATCGGTCAGATTACCCACCGTTCCGGCTATAATAATGAACATAAAACTAATATTCCATCCATAACCCAGGTTATAGATCACGGCTATAAAAGCTGAACCCAAAATGCCTATCGCTGTACCTTCAAGACTGATCACGCCGTCCAAACCTTTGGCTTCCTTTCGCCAGGTGATCACATTATAAAACCTCCGCCCATATACCATTCCCAATTCTGATGACAAAGTATCCGCGGTGGCTGATGCTAAAGATGCCGCCATCATTATAGCAAACAATGCCGCTTGGGATGGAAAGATAACTGAAAGCATCCCTGCTATAGCCACAACTCCGCCATTGGCCAATACTTGTCCGGCATTTCTTCTGGTCGATTGATCATGATGCGATTTTACTGCCCGCTTTTCTTCCTTTTTCCAACCAGTTG
>JBQCEA010000604.1:0-8175 GCA_051960695.1 Mucilaginibacter sp.
TTATCAGCACCGGTTATAAAAACAGCGAAACGTTGCGTTTCGATATATTTATCTTCCTTTACACTATAGACTTTGCCAAACTCATACAATTTCAAATCGCCATTTTTACGGTTCTGGTTGTAGGCAATAGCTTCTAATCCCGAGAACACCATGCTTTGGCGCATTACGTCTAAATCGCTACTGAGCGGATTCAATATTTTAACAGCAGTATCCAAGTTGCTTGAATATGACGATTTGGTAAGCGAGTTGGATAATATCTCGTTAAAACCGTTAGCTGTGAGCAGATCGGAAATATAGTTCTGCACGTCATCTTTTTCCGGACGAGTAGAATTATTCAGCGATGCCCTGATCTGTGTTGGTATCTCGATATTGTTATAACCGTAAATGCGCAGGATCTCCTCGATAATGTCAACTTCACGGGTAACATCAACACGGTACGGCGGTACTTTTAATGACAAACCTTCTTCCGATTCGTTAACGATCTGAATATCCAGGGCAACGATAATAGCTTTGATCTCCTCATGAGAAATAGCTTTACCGATCAGCCTGTGCACATTTTTGTAAGTGATATCAACTTCAAAAGGCGCAATTGGATTTGGATAGATATCCGAATAATCCGAAGAAATAGTCCCTCCTGCCAGCTCTTTGATTAAAAGTGCAGCATATTTTAAAGCGTAACCGGTAATATCAGGGTCAGTGCCGCGTTCAAAACGGAAAGATGCATCTGTTTTCAGCCCATGCCTTTTAGAAGTCTTGCGTACCCATACCGGGTTGAAATAAGCGCTTTCCAAGAAGATATTTTTGGTACTTTCTTTTACCCCAGAACCTACGCCACCAAAAACGCCGGCAATACACATGGGTTCTTCGGCATTGCAGATCATCAGATCGTCAGCCGAAAGCTTGCGTTCAACCTCATCCAAAGTTTTGAATGGCGTTCCTTCCGGACAGGTTTTAACGATCACCTTGTTGCCTTTTACAGCATCTGCATCAAAAGCATGCAAGGGCTGACCTAAGCCGTGCAATATGTAATTGGTTATGTCCACCACGTTATTAATGGCGCGCACACCTATTACGGCCAGTTTCTGTTTTAACCAATCCGGCGATTCCTTAACCTCTACGCCTGAAATGGTCAGGCTTGAATATCTTGGGCAGGCTTCAGTGTTCTCAACCACAACTTCAATTTTGCGGTCATGATTATCCACTTTGAAACCCGAAACATCCGGACGGTTGATATTAGTTTTTATAAAAGCAGCGATATCCCTTGCTGTTCCCAAATGTGAGGCAGCATCAGCACGGTTTGGTGTTAGTCCTATCTCATACAGGTAATCATCATTCAGCTTAAAGTATTCTTTGGCAGGAGTACCAATCGGCGCATCAGCAGCCAATATCATAATACCATCATGCGAATGGCCTAAGCCTATCTCATCCTCGGCACAGATCATTCCTTCAGATTCTTCGCCGCGTATTTTTGATTTATTGATCTTGAAAGGCTCGCCGTTAGTTGGATGAACAGTTGTACCTACGGTAGCCACAATCACTTTCTGACCCGCGGCTACGTTAGGCGCGCCGCAAACTATATTCAGATCAGTACCCGTACCTACGTCAACTTTGGTAACACTCAGCCTGTCGGCATTGGGATGCTGGGCACGGTCCTTAACGTAACCTATCACCAACCCTTCCAGTCCGCCCGGAACAGCCTGTACCTTCTCCAGACTCTCCACTTCCAAACCAATGCCGGTAAGTATCTGCGATACCTGTTCAGGAGTTTTATCTGTATCAATAAATTGTTTAAGCCAGTTATAGGAAATCTTCATTTCAGTAAAATAATGAAGGGCAAAGATAGGATTTGAAGGGGAAAGGTAAAAGGCAAAAGGTTTACGAGCGCTACCTTTTACCTTTATCTTTTTAACTTTCACCTATAGAAGTCCTTCATCAGCAAAGCTCATATAACCATTGTCGGCAATGATCAGATGATCAAGCACCTGTATCTCCAATAATTTCCCTGCAGAGGTAAGACGTTTGGTTAAATCAATGTCCTGGTGACTAGGTTTCAGATTATTTGAAGGATGGTTGTGAATAAGAATAATGCCTGTTGCATTATTGAGCAGCGCCGAGCGGAAGATCACTTTTGGATCGGCAACGGTTAAGGTCATGCCACCTTTACTGATCAGTTCTTTGCCCAATACCTTGTTGGAACGGCCAAGCAATATGACCCAAAACTCTTCGTGGTTCAGATCAACCAAATGCCGGCGAACCAGGTTATAGGCATCCTTGCTTCCGCGGATAAACTTGGCCGGCTTATCTTCCGAATCATTTCTTCTGCGACCGATCTCTAAGGCAGCAATTATCGAAATGGCTTTTGCCTCGCCTATTCCCCGAAAATTTGAAAGTTCGTTAATAGACGCTTTGGCAAGTTTATTCAGGTCATTATCATAATGATGCAGGATGCGCTTACTTAATTCAACCGCCGATTCAGTCCGGCTGCCGGAACCAATTAAGATGGCGATCAGTTCAGCATCGCTAAGCGCCCGCCGCCCTTGAGTGCTCAATTTCTCGCGCGGACGGTCTTCTTCGGCCCAGGCCTTTATGCTGATCTTATTTTCGTGGTAAGGTTGTGACACGATTTGGTGATTATGAGAGCGATTATACAGATTTTTTTAGATAACAATCTATTTCATCACATCAAATCGTTCAATCGTGTCCAAAAAAATAGCGATGAGTTTGCACTCATCGCTACCTTCAAAAAAAATGTCTTGTATATTATTTTAAGCCGTTAACAAATTTAGTCAGCTTTGACTTATTGTTAGAAGCTTTATTTTTGTGGATCACGTTTTTCTTAGCCAAACGATCAAGCATCGAAATTACTTTAGACAAAAGCGGTGTCGCTTCAGCTTTAGTAGTAGAACCTCTTAACTTTTTGATAGCGTTTCTGGTAGTTTTAGCCTGGTACCTGTTACGCAGACGCTTCGCAGCATTTGCCCTGATCCTTTTTATCGATGATTTATGATTTGCCATTGTTAGCTAATTCTTCTGTTTTATTTTTCGGACTGCAAATATAGGATGAATATTTTATTTTGTCAATGGTTTTTGATTTTTTGTTGGAATGTTTGAACGTTGCAAAGTTAAAATGTTAAGCTTTGCCAATTAAAAAACCTTACAACATTTCAACCTTATAACTTTACAACAATAAAAAGCAAATTTGAGTAGTGAAATTATTAACCAGAACCTTAATCGCTTCAGTTGCACTTCTCACCCTTTCCTCCTGGGGCTTCTTCGCACATAAAAGAATAAACCATATCGCTGTTTTTACTTTACCCAAGGCAATGGCAGGCTTTTACGAAGCGAATATTGATTTCATTACAGAACACGCCGTTGATCCCGATAAAAAGCGTTATGTTGACTCCCTGGAAGCATCACGCCATTTTTTAGATGCAGACCATTATGGTAGGCGCCCATTCATGGCATTGCCTGTAAAATGGAAAGAAGCCGTGAAAAAGTACTCGGAAGATACCCTAAAAAAATACGGCACCGTTCCGTGGGAAATACAATACCAATATTACCGGCTGGTAGATGCCTTTAAAAGGCACGACACTACCGATATCCTGAAAACTTCGGCAAACCTGGGCCATTACGTAGCTGATGCACATGTTCCTTTACACCTGACCATTAATTATGACGGACAGCTAACCCATCAGAATGGTATCCACGCGCTTTGGGAAACCCGTATACCTGAATTATTCAGTGACAAATACAACTACTATGTGGGGAAGGCGAGATATATCGACAATCCACTAAATGAAGCGTTCAAGATCTGTCGTGCATCTTTTAAGGCTGTCGATTCGGTACTGCGCTTTGAGCAGATGGTAAACAAAAGTTTTCCGGCGAACAAAAAATATGAAACCGTCAGACGCAACAATAAAAATATAAAAGATTATTCAGAGAGTTATGCGAAAGCCTATAACGCCCTATTAAAAGGCATGGTTGCCCGCAGGGTGCGTTCATCAATATTTGAAGTAGGCAGCTTTTGGTTTTCAGCATGGGTGGATGCTGGTCAGCCTGATCTGAACAAATTGATCGCAAAACCATTATCGCTGGAAGAAAAGCAAAAAATTCAGCGTGAAGCAGCTTTGTATAAAAGCGGTAAAATAGTTACCTTAAATCATTGATATGATCCGAACCAAAGCAGCTAAACTTAAGAAGAACTCTATCCAATGGCGAAGCCACGAGCCCACCCGCCTGGAAACTTTTAGCGATGCCGTGTTTGCTTTCGCTGTAACGCTAGTGATCGTTTCACTCGAAGTGCCGAAAACTTTCGATGAGCTTTTTGAAACCATGAAGGGGTTTGTAAGTTTCGGTGCCTGCTTTGCTATTCTTTTCCTGATCTGGAATAACCAGAACATCTTTTTCAGGCGTTATGGGCTTACCGACGCCGGGACGACTACGCTCAACGGGTTCCTTTTGTTCCTGGTCCTTACTTATACCTACCCGCTCAAATTTCTGTTTACGCTGGTTTTTTCAGGAAATAACATTACCGATCACGGACAAAAAATTACAATGATAACAGACATGTAGGTGCCTACATTGATGTACGTTTACGACATAGGCTATATGCTGATCTATCTTCTCTTTTATTTGATGTACAAACATGCCATAAAACATGCCGAACAGCTTGAACTTACACCTTACGAATTATTTGAAACCAGTAGCCAGATGAATACCAATCTGATCAACGTGATGATAGGGTTACTGGGCATCATAATAACCATCATTCTTCCTGGAAATCTAAAGGGCGCATCGGGATATACTTACCTGTTAATACCTTTTGCGTACTCAATTTTCTTTAGCCGGAGGACAAAGAAGTCAAAAAGGATATTTGGAATTAGCGGATAACTACTTTTTTCCGTCGCTTGTTGTTGATTGCTGCAATGATCGGCGGAACGATAGAAACGAGGATAATGACAATACCCACCAGTGAGAAATGCTTTTGAAAGAATTCTACCCGGCCTAACTGATATCCTGCAAATAGAAACAAAATGATCCACGATGCACCACCGATGATGTTATATAAGCTATAACGCAAAAACGGCATCCGGCCAACGCCTGCTACAAACGGGGCTATGGTACGGATAATCGGCATAAAACGACTCAGGATCACTGCCTTGCCGCCATGCTTATCGAAAAATGCTTTGGTTTGCAGGTAATAATCCAGCTTCAGCACTTTATTTTCAGATTTAAACACCTTCGGTCCGAGATAATGACCAATAAGATAATTTACGGTATTGCCGGCAAATGCAGCCGCGATCAGTATTATACCTAACAAATAAATATTAAGGCCGGTATTGCCCACCGCTATCAAAGCGCCTGCCGCAAACAACAACGAATCTCCGGGCAGAAACGGCGTTATAACAAAACCTGTTTCCGCAAAAATGATCACAAAAAGTATCAGGTAGGTTAATGTGTGGTATTGATTGATAATAACTGAAAGGTGCTTATCAATATGCAGAATAAAGTCGATCAGGCTTTTTATTACTTCCAATTTTTTAAAATTTTGGCAAAAATATAAATAAAACCGGATTACCTGTTGGTTATTACGCCCATACCAAAAGCGAGGCTATCGGTATGCCCAACAAGTCCATACGAATAAATGGTATATGCACGGCCATCCTGAATGGTCACATTAGACTCACTTCCGATAACATCACCCGTTGTTTTACCGGTTGGAAATACCTGGAAATTGTAAGTACCTGCCGGTACATTTATATAGGATGAAACCTTGGTATATTGCAAGTTAGTAAAAGCGGGGTCAGAGGTGCCATTTACCAACACCTGGAAAGGCGTTGATTGCGGAGAAAGGTTGATAAAGCGTACCTTACCCTGCCCCGTTGGCGGCAAGGTAGTAATGTCTGTTAAAAGCTTATAAGTAAGGGAGCTATCGGCATTAAAGCCTGTCACAAAAAGCGTGTATTTATAGGCTGGTTTTAAGAGTGTATCAATATTGAAAATATTAGACGTCTGCACATTATTAACCCCTGTAGTGTTAGGCGTAGGCCTTATCTGGAAAGGCGTATCGATTGAGCTTAAATAAAAATAGCCGGAGGCTGAGGGATAGTAATATGCGCTGTTGTTATATCTGTGAAAATCAAGATATAAGCTTATGGGCCCAAGATCAGGACTTAAATTCACCACCTGGTATTGAATATTTAATGTTGTTGCATTTGCCGAGGATGTTTTACCGCACGACGAAATAAAAGGCGTTAACAGGCACCCGCTAATGATCAGGAAAAGAAGAACTGAAAACCCGGTATTCTTTTTTTTATTCATTACTTGATCCTGATTATAAATTGATAGTTGTACCGATATTAACCACCGAAACGCCCTGAGCATTTTTTTGCACCATCGAATAAAAGGTATACGCTCTTGCTTCCTGTAAAGTATAGGTTTCACTTACCACCGGCGTTGCCGATCCGCTTTGGTAAATTACGACAGGCACCAACGTACCTGTATCTATTTGCGTAAAATTAGCCTGGGCTTTAAAAACTTGATTGCTAAACTTTTGCCCTCCTATTGTAAGATCGAGGTTACCAGTAGAGGGCGTAGCATTGATAAACCGCACATAACATTTGCCCGCTGCTACAGTGTCTTTTTGTAATGAGTCGATTACTTGAAATGCCTTATCAGAGGTTTCACCTGCGATAAATAATGAATAATAATTGTGAGGCCGTAAAGTTAGTGGAATGCTAAAAAGAGTTTGAACTGTACTTGTGGCAGGGTTAAATGGCTTTTTTACCTGGTACGACTGGTCGCCGGAAGCAACGTAATAATAGAGTGTTGAGCCTCCGGGGTATAAATTTGAATTATTGTTAAGCCTGGTGCCATTTTTGTAAATGTTTACAGTATCTGCAGAAGCATTAACCACAACAAGGCTATCAGCCAAATTTACAACCGGAGGCGGGTCATTGGTTTTATTGCAAGCTTCAAAACCAATAACGCAAACGACAAACAGTGCTAATAGCCTTATATACATATTATCTAAACGCTATAATAACTGCATTATAGCTTCATTTGTTATTTTGAACGAACAAAAAAGTCCGGTTGGTACCGGACTCGATTGGATTTATAATTTAAGTTTACAACTTAAGCATAACTATTAAGCATTACAGGCATCACCAGCATCAGCACGTCTTCGTTCTCGTCTCCTGCAACAGGCAATAATAAACCGGCGCGGTTCGGGGTCGACATTTCCAGTACAACCTCTTCACTTCCCAGGTTCTTTAACATTTCTATCAAAAACCGTGCATTAAAGCCGATCTCGATATCTTCACCATCATACTGACAAGCCAAACGCTCATGCGCTTCATTAGCGAAATCAATATCTTCTGATGAAATATTCAATTCGCTACCGCTGATCTTCAGTCTTACCTGGTGGGTGGTTTTATTAGCATAAATAGCCACACGGTTAAGCGAGCCTAAAAATGCCTGCCTGTCAATAATAAGCTTATTCGGGTTATTTTGCGGGATAACTGCTTCATAATCCGGATAACGCTCATCTATCAGCCGGCAAACCAGGTTAATATTGCCAAATTTAAAGAACGCACTTGTGCTATTATACTCAACAGAGAC
Organism: Mucilaginibacter sp.; assembly: GCA_051960695.1. Lineage (GTDB taxonomy): Bacteria > Bacteroidota > Bacteroidia > Sphingobacteriales > Sphingobacteriaceae > Mucilaginibacter. Next base: position 7,621 of record JBQCEA010000604.1, read on the forward strand.
ATTGATGTCTTCTGCGGGCAAAGCCGATTTAAGCAAATTTAAAGCTTTTTTTGGTAAAATAAAGGAGGTAGTACTTGCAGCTTTTGCATCCTTACGACGATAACGTACCAGTTTATGGGCATCAGTAGCCACAAAAGTAAGTGACGAAGTAGATAACTGACAGTAAACGCCTGTCATTGCCGGACGAAGCTCATCGTTGCTAACCGCGAATATAGTCTTGTTAATCGCCTCAGCTAAAACAGATGCGGCCAGGTTAACTGACGATGCATTTTCTACCACCGGGATCTTAGGGAAGTCCTCACCGTTCTCGCCGCTCAATTTGTATTTACCGTCGCCGGCATTTATTTCGATAGCAAAAGTACTGTCGTCTATTGAAAAAGCTATGGGTTGTTCTGGCAATGATTTCAGCGTATCCAGTAAAATGCGCGAAGGTATGGCGATACGGCCATTCTCCTTTGCTTCCACAGTCAATGAAGTGGTCATGCTGGTCTGCAGATCGGTAGCCGAAATGGTTAAGTTTCCATCCTTTATCTCAAATAAAAAGTTCTCCAGTAT
>JBQCEA010000605.1:0-3453 GCA_051960695.1 Mucilaginibacter sp.
GGATACCAGTCCGGGGAACCGGAAAAAGGTTGATGGCACAAGTCCGTTTTTAAGCATTAGCTTTTCTGTTGCCAGCACTTCATAGTTGATATCGGTGCCTGGTTCAAGCAGAAAATTCTCTTTTAGCGGTGCAGTTTTGCTTACCCGGTGATTAAAGGAATGGTTCACCCAGGTTATTCTTACTTCACCTTCATTACGCAGCTTTTTCAGCCATTCCAGGTCAGTTACATGGTTCAGCATCCACAAACCGCTTACAGAAAGTGCGATGGGTACCGGCTTTTCCACTTTCTTAAACTCGGCGACCATATCCGTGAAGATGCGGCGGTCCAGGGGCTTGTGCGATGGGCAAAGATCAGCAGTTAAACTGATACCTGTTTCCGTGGGCATTCCCCGTTCAATACCTGCATCCTGTATGCTGACTGATTGTTTCTCAACCTGGTTTATGGCCCGCACATAAGGTGTTGTTCTGAAATAATTACGTGCAGCTGTCAATGTCATCTGCCTTATCTGGTAAAAGCTGCTTTCATCAACCTTGCTTCTTAGGTTTTGGGGGTTTACCAGCAGCAGATAGTCGCGGCCATTGTTCTCAAACCGGCGAAGAATTAGCCAGTCTTGCGGGTAGTTGTGAGCCCATCCGTAAAACACACGGTAGTTTTTAATATTCAGGAAGTTTTGCTGGGCGTGGCAGATGAAAGTGACAATTGAAAGTAATAAGGTTAGTAACAGGGGCTTAGATAGTTTTCTCATATTAACTTCAAAAATAAACGAATCCCAAAAATGTTTGAGATGTTAAATAAGTAATAATGATATTTACACCTCAATGTACCTGTTATGACCCGTCTGTCTGTCAATATCAACAAGATCGCCACTTTACGTAATTCACGTGGCGGTAATAATCCCGACCTGATACAAGTTGCCAAAGATTGCGAACGTTTCGGCGCACAAGGTATCACCGTGCACCCCCGTCCTGATGAAAGGCATATACGTTATAATGATGTTTTCGAGCTGAAAAAAATCGTCACTACCGAATTCAATATCGAAGGCAATTGCCAGGAACAAAAGTTTATTGACCTGGTACTGGCTAACAAACCCGAGCAGGTTACGCTGGTACCAGACGCTTTGGGGCAACTCACCTCTAACCACGGATGGGATACTGTACAGAATCAGGAATACCTGAAAGATATGATCCGCGTGTTTAAAGATGCGGGTATCCGTGTATCTATTTTCGTTGACCCTATAGTTGAAATGGTAGAAGCTGCAGCAACTACCGGAACTGACCGGATCGAACTTTATACCGAAGGATACGCAAGTCATTATCACCAGGGAAAAGAAATTGCCATTGCACCTTATATTAAAGCTGCCGAAGCTGCCCAAAAGGTCGGGTTAGGCATAAACGCCGGTCACGACCTCGACCTGCATAACCTTAAATATTTTGCCGAAAATGTTCCCGGCCTGCTGGAAGTAAGCATAGGCCATGCACTGATATGTGATGCGCTTTACTACGGCCTTGAGAATACGATACAGATGTATTTACGCTGCCTTGCTAACGCAAAATAGCGCTTCCAGGTTCATCAATTTAGTTTGATTCCGGCTTGAAAATTCAAATGTAAATCCCGTGTCACTATCAGGTTACCCGATTGTTACTCAGCAATAAAATCGTACCTTTGCGGCAATAATTAACAGGGACATAATTTCATGAAGTTGAACACGGATTATCAGGAAAAATTCGAGAACAGGCATATTGCTCCAAATGAAGCGGACACTGCCGAAATGTTAAAAACAATAGGTGTAAGTTCGCTTGATGAATTAATTGAACAGACTATTCCGGCAAGCATTCGGTTAAAGAAACCGCTTGATCTGCCGCCTGCAAAAAGCGAGTTCGATTACCTCAATACACTGAAACAAACTGCTTCAAAAAACAAAGTTTTTAAATCGTTTATCGGCCAGGGTTATTATGACGTGATAGTGCCGGGCGTTATCCAGCGTAACATATTGGAAAACCCGGGATGGTATACACAATACACGCCTTACCAGGCCGAGATAGCACAGGGCCGTTTACAAGCACTGTTGAATTTCCAGACAATGGTTATCGACCTGACAGGCATGGAGATCGCAAACGCATCTTTGCTTGATGAAGGTACCGCAGCAGCTGAGGCAATGTTTATGCAATACAGCCTGCGTAAAAACCAAAATGCCAAGGTGTTCTTTGTATCACAAGAATTGTTCCCGCAAACTATAGATATTCTGAAAACCAGGTCTGAACCTTATGGAATCGAGTTACAAATTGGTGATCACCGTACTGCAGAGCTGAACGAAAATATGTTTGGCGCCATGGTGCAGTATCCTGCGGGCGATGGTGTTGTTTATGATTATTCTGGATTTGCAGCAAAGGCACATGAAAAAGGCATTAAGCTAACCGTTGTCGCCGACATCATGAGCCTGTTGCTTTTAACGCCTCCCGGCGAATGGGGTGCAGACATTGTGGTGGGTTCAACCCAGCGCTTTGGCATCCCAATGGGCTTTGGCGGTCCACATGCGGCTTACTTTGCCACAAAAGAAGAGTATAAGCGTTCGATCCCCGGCCGTATCATTGGTGTTACTATCGACAGCGCAGGTAATTATGCTTTGCGTATGGCGCTGCAAACACGCGAACAGCATATCCGTCGCGATAAAGCAACTTCAAATATTTGTACTGCACAGGCGTTGCTGGCTATTATGGCAGGTATGTACGCGGTATATCACGGCCCGCAAGGTCTGAAGCTGATAGCTGAACGTATCCACGGCTTATCAATATTACTCGCACAGTCGCTGGAGCAACTGGGTTACAAGCAATTGAACGAAACTTATTTCGATACGCTGAAATTTGACCTGGGCGAACTGGCCGGACCAATACATGCTGAAGCTTTGAACAATGAAATGAACTTTCATTACAAAGGTTCGGTTGCTACCATTTCGATCGACGAAACCACTTCGCCAGAAGATATTAAAACCATTGTACGCTTCTTTGCCAAGGTAAAGGGCAAATCGCTGAGCGATGTAAACTTTGACAGCCTAAAAGCTAACATACAAACTGTAATACCTGCGTCGCAGCAGCGTACTTCGGCATACCTGACACATACTATTTTTAATACGCACCGCTCGGAGCACGAGATGCTGCGCTATATCAAGTCATTGGAAACACGCGACTTGTCGCTTTGCCATTCCATGATCGCGCTGGGCTCATGCACGATGAAGCTGAACGCCACTACTGAAATGGTACCTGTTACCTGGCCGGAATTTAGCAGGATGCATCCATTCGCACCAACCGACCAGGTTGGCGGCTATATGCAGGTATTTGACGAGTTGAACAACTGGCTTTCGGAAATAACCGGTTTCGCAGCCATGAGCCTGCAGCCTAACGCAGGTGCACAAGGCGAATATGCAGGCTTAATGGTTATCCGCGCTTATCACCAT
>JBQCEA010000606.1:0-9558 GCA_051960695.1 Mucilaginibacter sp.
GATCCGTTACAAAAGCGGGTGTAATTTATTTTACATTTCAACAGACGTATTTTAAGAACAAAATAAAAACTAACAAACCGCCAACGTTTGTAAACGCCTCTATCCCGGCTGCACAACCAGCGTTTGAGCAGGCAGCTCCGGCGGCGTTAGCACCAGCCCCTGCACCGGTAGCACAACCTGCTGCGCAGGCAGCGGCTCTGGCGGCTGAGGATACATCAAAGTATATCACTATCAAATCGCCTATGATCGGTACTTTCTACCGTTCATCATCTCCGGATAAACCGATGTTTGTTAATGTAGGCGATGAGATAAAAGTTGGCCAGGTGCTTTGCATCATCGAGGCGATGAAACTGTTCAATGAGATCGAATCGGAAGTTTCAGGTCGCGTAGTTAAGATATTGGTTGACAACGCTTCCCCGGTTGAGTACGACCAGCCGCTGTTTTTGGTTGAACCGATGTAATTTAGTGAGTGGTTGATTTAGTTGATTAAGTGAATCGTTCAACTTAATCCAACCAATCAACTCAATCAACTTTTAACTGAAAATTCATGTTTAAGAAAATACTTATAGCTAACCGTGGTGAAATTGCCCTCCGTGTTATCCGCACATGCAAGGAAATGGGCATCAAAACAGTAGCTGTTTATTCAACTGTCGACCGTGACAGTCTTCACGTTCGTTTTGCCGACGAGGCTGTTTGTATCGGTCCGCCGCCAAGTAAAGATTCATATTTAAATATTCCGAATATCATATCTGCTGCTGAATTGACCAATGCTGATGCAATTCACCCCGGATATGGTTTCTTGTCAGAGAATGCTAAGTTTTCGGCAATTTGTGCCGATTACGGCATCAAATTTATAGGTGCTACTGCCGATCAGATCAATGCAATGGGCGATAAGGCATCTGCTAAAACGACCATGAAGAAAGCCGGTGTGCCGACCATTCCAGGTTCTGAAGGGTTAATTTCTGATGTAAAAGAAGGTATCGCGATAGCTAAAAAAATCGGTTATCCCGTAATATTAAAGGCAACTGCCGGTGGCGGTGGCCGTGGCATGCGCCTGGTTTGGAAAGACGAAGAATTTGAACCGGCCTGGGATTCGGCACGTGCTGAAGCCGGAGCTGCTTTTGGCAACGACGGTATTTACTTAGAAAAATATGTGGTTGATCCTCGCCATATCGAAATACAGGTAGTAGGCGACCAATATGGTAAAGTTTGCCACCTTTCAGAACGTGATTGCTCTATCCAGCGCCGTCACCAGAAATTGGATGAGGAGTCTCCTTCACCATTCATGACTGAAAAGCTGCGTAAAAAAATGGGCGAAGCTGCCATTAAGGGTGCTAAAGCTGTAAAATATGAAGGAGCCGGAACTATAGAGTTTTTGGTGGATAAAGACCGCAACTTCTATTTTATGGAGATGAATACCCGTATCCAGGTAGAGCACCCGGTTACCGAAGAGGTGATCAATTTCGACCTTATCAAAGAGCAGATTAAAGTAGCTGCAGGTATTCCTATCTCTGGCAAAAATTACGAGCCAACGATGCATGCTATCGAGTGCCGTATCAATGCTGAAGACCCGTTCAATAACTTCCGTCCCGCACCGGGCAGGATCACCAATTTCCATTCACCGGGTGGTCATGGTGTTCGCGTAGATACACACGTTTATTCAGGATATGTGATACCACCGAACTACGATTCCATGATCGCTAAAGTGATTTGCGTGGCCCAAACCCGCGAAGAGGCATTAAGCACTATGGAGCGTGCGTTGAGCGAATTCGTTATTGAAGGTGTTAAAACTACCATTCCGTTCCATCTGAAATTATTACAGGACCCTAACTTCAGGGCCGGTAATTTCACTACCAAATTCATGGAAACGTTCGAATATTCTGAAAAATAACTTCAATATTACATGAACTGTGGATAGTATGCTGTATTTTCGGCATACTATTTCTGTATAAAGATGAGCAAGTTAAGCGATAAAATACTTAAGACGATAAAGGACAAAGGACAAAACCTGGAAGGCGAAATGTCATTTTTTGAGCATTTGGAAGCTTTAAGGTGGCACCTGATCCGTTCAGCTTTTGCTATTGTGCTGTTTGCCATTTTGGCCTTTGCTTATTACAATGAGATCTTCGACGGCATCATCATGGCGCCGACGCACACTAACTTCTTTACCTACCGGATGATGTGCGATTTCGGGCATTGGATACATGGGCTGATCGCTTCTGTTAAAGCCGAAGATTTTTGCGTGCAGAAGATCAATGTAAATTTGATCAATACCGAACTTGCAGGGCAGTTTACCTTGCAGATCAATTCGGCTATCATGATAGGGCTTACGCTGGGCATACCTTATATACTTTTCGAATTATGGAAGTTTATCAGGCCCGCCCTGCATGAAAGAGAACGCAGATCGGCCAGTGGCTTTGTGTTCTATTCGTCTATGTTATTTGCTTTGGGTGTTTGTTTTGGCTACTACGTGGTTACTCCGCTCGCCATCAAATTCCTGGCGTCTTATACCGTCAGCGCTACCATCACCAACATGTTCAGTATTGACTCGTATATTTCTACAGTTACTACTTTAACCCTGGCATCGGGCGTGGCATTTCAATTGCCTATTGTGGTTTATATACTCGCTAATATCGGCATCCTTACGCCGAAATTCATGCGCCGTACACGCCGTTATGCTATCGTCATTATCCTTATTATCGCTGCGATCATTACCCCAACACCTGACGCATTAACCATGACGGTGGTAGCCATACCGCTGCTGCTGCTTTATGAGTTAAGTATTGTTGTGGCCGGTGTTGTAGAACGGCGCCGTGCAAAACGGAATACTGATTTAATGAATACCTGATCTTAAGGCTTTCTAACAAAATCTTTACCTTCGTTGCTTCAATTTATAAATAGATTTGAGCGATGAATGACCTGAAAATTGCTATTGGCGCCGACCACGCCGGTTATGATTACAAAGAAGCGATTGCCAAATGGTTGAATACCGGCAACCTGAAAGATTTTGGTACTTATTCCCCTGATTCAGCTGATTATCCTGACTTTGCCCATCCCGTGGCATCGGCAGTTGAAAAAGGTGAATTTGATTTCGGTATTCTCGTGTGCGGAAGTGCTAATGGCGTAGCTATCACTGCCAACAAGCACCAGGGTATACGCGCTGCAATTTGCTGGAACGAAGAGCTGGCTAGCCTTTCGCGCAGGCATAATAATGCTAACATCGTATGCATCCCAGCAAGGTTTATTTCGATAGAAGAGGCAGAGAATATTGTGAAGACCTTTCTGTCGACAGAATTTGAAGGCGGCCGTCATGCAAACCGTGTTAACAAGATATCTTGCTAACATTACTTTAGTCTCAAAATTAACTGATCATAACATGAAAAAACTATCACTGGGTATTGCTGCATTGGCGTTTGCAGCATCGGCTTTTGCGCAGCATAAAGTAAGCCCTACAAAGTACGCTAAACTGATAACGGCTGCGGATGCTAAAAAACATTTAAGCATATTGGCATCTGATGCCTATGAAGGCCGCGAAACCGGTAAACCCGGTGCAGATAAAGCAGCGCACTATCTGGCTGCTCAGTTCAAAATGCTTGGACTGAAGCCACCTGTAAATGGTTCATACTTTTTAAATATTCCGTTAGTTGAAAACACACTGAAAATATCGCTCTCAGTAAATGGTAATGCAGCGGTTTATGGCGAAGATTTTTATCCGGGTCGCGGGGCGTTTGCCGACAAAACCATTGATGCTTCTGAAATTGTATTTGTTGGTTATGGAACAGATGCCGAGATAGGTAATACAGACCTCAATGGTAAGGTAGTATTGTGGGTAAATGAGGATAAGCCTGAAGCCGGCAAAACAGCTAATGCCAGCTACCGCATGTCAAACGCAAGGATGCAGATCGTTAAAAATCTGCAAAGCAAGAACCCGGCTTTGATCCTGGCTGCAAATGCCGAGATCGGTAGCTTGTTAAAAAGAATGCATGGTTCGGTAATGGCAGGTCGTTTAAGTATTAAACCTGATGCTGATAAGCCGGTAACTGTCCAGCCTGCGGTTTTAAATATTACAGGAGCTCTGGCTGATCAGCTGGTAAAATCAACCGGAAAAACCTATGAAGAATTGAAGAATTCATCGGCACAAACCATTAAAGCTGATGTTAAGGCAGATCTGAAAACAGAATACAAAGATATAAAAGCAGTCGACGTATTGGGCTATATGCCGGGTACCGATCTGAAAAACGAAGTGCTTATCTTTTCAGCTCATTACGATCACCTTGGCTTAAATCCAAATGGTAAAGACAAGGTATTTAACGGTGCTGATGACGATGGTTCGGGCACTACCGGTATACTGGAGATAGCAAGGGCTTTTGCTCAGGCAAAAAAAGATGGTCATGGCCCGCGCAGAAGCATCTTGTTCCTGGGTAATGTGGGCGAAGAAAAAGGCCTGTTAGGTTCTGAATATTATACCGATCATCCTGTATTTCCATTAGCTAATACGATTACTGATTTGAATATCGATATGATCGGTCGTGTGGGATTTGATTATGTCGGCAAGCCGGATTCTGCCAACTATGTATATGTTATTGGTTCGGCTATGTTAAGCAAGGAATTGCACCAGGTAAACGAGGATGCCAACAGCAAATACACCCACCTCGACCTCGACTATAAATATGATGATCCGAACGATCCGAACAGGTTCTATTACCGTTCAGACCACTATAATTTCGCTAAGCACGGTGTGCCTATCATTTTCTACTTCAATGGGGTACATGCCGACTATCACCAACCAAGCGACGAGGTGAGCAAGATCAATTTTCCATTGCTGGCTAAACGCGCGCAATTAGTATTTTATACCGGCTGGGATTTAGCTAATCGAACTAAACGCCCTGTGGTGGATGCAGCACCGGTGAGCAAGTAGTAGTTAAATGGTTGATCGAGTTGTTTAAGTTTATTTAACTTTCAACGTAATCAACCAGTCAACCTAATTGACTGAAAAGACTTACCATGTTTTTAAAAACATAGTAAGTCTTTTTTTATTTTTACAACATGGGAAATCAAGCGGAAGAGTTTTTGGTTGCCTCTGAGGATAAGGCATTTGATAAAGATCACCGTCGTATTATCAATTATAATATTGGAAAATACGATGCGGCAGTGTCGAGAGGATTATCACGGATCACTAATCTTGAAAATGCCAAACGCAAAGGCCATGTGATCAAGTGGCGCGTGATGGAAAACCTCGACAAATTTCTTCCCGAATTTGAATCCAATTTCCAAAAGCGTGGCGGCAAAGTGATATGGGCCAATGATGCCGAAGAGGCCAACCGCGAGATCCTGCATATCCTGCAAAAAGCAAACGCCAAAACGGTTGTGAAATCTAAATCAATGGTTACCGAGGAAATCCATTTAAATGCATTTCTGGAGAGTAATCATATCGAATCACTGGAAACGGACCTGGGCGAATACATTGTGCAATTGCTTGGGCAAAGGCCATATCACATTGTTACACCGGCTATGCACCTTTCGAAAGAAGACATTGCCAAATTATTTCACGAGCGTTTCGGAACTCCAATAGATGCTACTCCCGAACAACTTACAGCCAAAGCCCGGGAGCTGTTGCGCGAAAAGTATGTAAGAGCCGATGTAGGTATTACCGGCGCTAATTTTCTCATAGCCGATACGGGCAGTATCGCGATAAGCGAAAACGAAGGTAATGCGCGACTAAGCACGAGCTTTCCTAAGATACATATTGCCATTGTTGGTATTGAGAAGCTGATACCATCTATAACCGACCTTGATCTGTTTTGGCCAATGCTTTCTACACACGGCACAGGGCAGAACTTAACGGTTTATAACACCATTCTGAGCGGTCCGCGCCAGCCTGATGAGACCGACGGTCCAGACGAAATGTATGTGATCTTGCTGGATAATGGCCGCACCAATTTGCTGGCACAAAAAGATCAGCGGCAGGGATTATATTGTATCCGGTGCGGCGCCTGTTTAAACGCCTGCCCGGTATATAAAAACATTGGCGGCCACACTTACGAAACTACTTATAGTGGCCCTATAGGCTCTATAATTACGCCTCACATGCGTGGTATGGAGGAGTTTAAACATCTCAGCTACGCATCAAGCCTTTGCGGCAGATGTACAGAAGTTTGCCCGGTAAAGATCGACATACATAAAATGCTGCTGCTGAACAGGCGCGATGCGGTAAAAGATCAAATTTACACCAAAAAAGAAGAATGGGGTTGGGCCATCTGGAAAAAAGGTATGCTGAGCCGTAAAATGATGGATTTCTTCAGTGGCCGTACAAAGAATTTCTTCCTCCGTACTTTCTTCAGAAAAACCTGGGGACATTTAAGAGAAATGCCCAAAGTTGCCGACAAGTCATTCAGTAAAACGTGGACAGAAAAGAATCAAACTGAGTAGAGACGCAATACTTTGCGTCTCAAAATTATGCGTAAAAAGACGCGAAGTGTCCTGTTTTTACCATGCGTTAATGTTTGTTGCCAAACCCAAATTCCTTATAGGTATTCGGCATTTCGTTGTTACTGTTGAAAGCAAAGGTATAGGTAGCCAGCCAGGTATCAAAATCGGCATTCTTTTCTTTTGAAGGTTCCATATGCATGCTGCGCAACATGTATATACCTTCACGGCTCAATTTAAAATAGATCTGTCCTTGTTTGTCAGCAAATAGCTTTTGTACAAAAACATTGCCATCGGCAGCTTTGATGTAAAAGAGTACTGTAGCATTGACTGCAGGTCTTCCCCTAAAAGTAACCAAACCGATAATATCATCGCCATAGTTACCTTTGTATGGATTGTCTTTTAATGTAATATCAAACTCCTGATCCTGCACTTTATCAAAGTCGTTTGAACTATGCTTATCTACCTCAATAAGCGATTTAAGGCACCAGGTGTATTTCTCCCTGAAACTATCCTTACTGCCATTCTTGGCTTTTTCTGCATATTGACTTAATCCCTCATCTTCCAGTATCTTAATAAAATCATCGCTTTCTATATCGTCTGTCTTTGGCTTCATGGTTAGCTGCAGCAATTGAAGGCCATCTTTATCAAACTGTACTGAAGTGACAGAATCTGTGGCCTTGACATTTTTAAGCAGATCAGTTTTCTTATTACTGGCACCCAATGTAAATTTTTCAATTTTTGAAGGCACAAATCCCACTTCGTCCTGTTTAATGAACTGGTTTGCGCTGATCAGGTGCATGTTGATCTTGGCGTCCTTATGTACATAAAAATTATCTGGAAGCAGAATATAATCCTGCGCATTAGCTTTCGCAGCAACTAACAAAAACAAGCCTGAAATGATAAAATAGATACGCTTCATAGATACGGGAATATTGATTTTCCAAACATACAAAGTTTTAAAAACTTCAGTAGTTTAGCTTTATGATTTTTGATCGTAAAAACGCTGATAATGAAAAATTAGTCTCATTTTATAAAGCTTTATTGTGGCCAAGACTGATAGAGGAGAAAATGCTGATCCTTTTACGGCAGGGCCGGATAGGCAAATGGTTCTCAGGAATAGGCCAGGAAGCTATTGCAGTTGGCAGTACAATGGCTATGCAGCCCTATGAATATATCCTGCCGATGCACCGCAACCTGGGCGTTTTTACTACACGTGATATTCCGCTTTCTCGACTGATGGCCCAATGGCAGGGTAAAGCGTCTGGGTTTACCAAAGGACGAGACCGCTCGTTTCATTTCGGTACACAACAATATAAGATCATAGGGATGATATCGCACCTGGGCCCGCAAATGGCGCTGGCCGATGGTATAGCACTGGCTGATGTTTTGAGTAAGCGCAAAAGGGCGACGCTGGTTTTTACAGGTGAGGGTGGCACCAGCGAAGGCGACTTTCATGAAGCGCTGAATGTGGCGTCGGTTTGGAACTTGCCTGTCATATTTCTGATCGAAAATAATGGTTATGGATTATCAACCCCCGTAAATGAGCAGTACAAGTGCGAGCGCCTTAGCGAAAGGGCAATTGGGTATGGCATTGAAGGCCGGACTATTGATGGCAATAATATTCTCGAAGTTTACAATACGATCAGCGAACTGACAAACGACATTAGGCAAAACCCGCGGCCTGTATTGCTGGAATGCATGACCTTCCGGATGCGCGGACACGAAGAAGCGTCTGGTACTAAATATGTGCCTCAGCATTTATTCGATGAGTGGAAAGAGAAAGACCCGATAGCAAATTTTGAGAAATTCCTGCTGGATGAAAATGTGCTCACGCCGGAAAAAATAGAAGTTATCCGGAAAGGTTTCATAACTCTGATCGACATTGAGATCGAAAAGGTATTCAATGAACCGGATATTATACCTGATCCAGAAACAGAACTGCGCGATATGTATGCGCAGTTAAGCAATTCTGTTACAACGCAGCCATCTGGCAGCAAAACAAGCAAGCGTTACATTGACGCCATTACGGACGGGCTAAGAATAGGTATGCAAAAACACCAAAACCTGGTGCTGATGGGGCAGGATATTGCTGAATATGGCGGGGCTTTTAAAATAACGCAAGGCTTTGTAGAAGAATTTGGTCGTGACCGGGTGCGCAATACACCGATATGCGAGTCGGGGATAGTAGGTGCAGCAATGGGTTTATCTATCAATGGCTATAAATCTGTTGTTGAAATGCAGTTTGCTGATTTTGTGTCTTGTGCCTTTAACCAGGTGATCAATAATCTTGCTAAAACACATTACCGCTGGGGGCAGAATGTGGATGTAGTTATCCGGATGCCAACAGGTGCTGGGACTGGTGCAGGACCATTCCACTCCCAAAGTAACGAAGCCTGGTTTACCAAAACACCAGGCTTGAAGGTGGTTTACCCGGCTTTTCCTTCCGACGCAAAGGGCTTGTTGCTTGCCGCTATTGACGACCCAAACCCGGTGATGTATTTTGAGCATAAATATTTATACCGCAGTATTAGTGAGGACGTGCCGGATGGAGAATACACTGTTGAGATCGGCAAAGCAAGGGTTGTACGAGAAGGTACACAGGCCAGCATTATTACCTACGGACTTGGCGTACACTGGGCGCTGGATTATGCCAAAGAACACAGCGATCTGTCGTTGGATATTATCGACCTGCGCAGTTTGCAGCCCTGGGATAAGGAAGCGGTTGAAGAAAGTGTAAAGAAAACTGGCCGGGTACTTATACTGCATGAAGATACCCTGACCAACGGCTTCGGCGGAGAAATAGCCGCTCATATCGCCGAGCATTGCTTCACATATCTTGACGCCCCGGTAATGCGTTGCGCCAGTCTTGATACCGCCATACCTATGAATAAAGCATTGGAAGACCAGTTCCTGGCGAAAGCAAGGCTGGGCGAGATGATGAACAAATTATTTAAATATTAGTGTATTTTAGTAGTATGATCACGCTGAAGATATATATATAGAAGATCCAACGCAACGCATAATCGATGAAGGCGCGGGTTGGGGTGCTGAGCAAATGTTGAAAGCCGGTGTGCCGATCTTTTATCGTAACGAGAAATATCCGGAAACATAAATGGCGAGCTGTTTGTA
>JBQCEA010000607.1:0-9495 GCA_051960695.1 Mucilaginibacter sp.
TTGAACCACCGTATTTCTCGCCGGTAAAACCTTTAGGGCCAATATTCAGGCGATCATCTTCACCTGTATAAGTTTGGTTCAGCTGGAAAATATTGAAGCGTATTCCCTGCTGCGCCGATGCATCGCCTTCAATAATAATATCATTGTGTTTCCACTTTTCGGCCCATGCTGCGGCTTGTTCAGCCAGCATTTTCTCAAAGCCTTTTTCGCTGATAGTACCCAGCGTAGTTTTAAGTACATCAGCCAAAGCATTAGCAGGATAATTCTGCGAAGAGATATTAGCCGCGTATTTGTTTATAGTGATCGGTTGGCCTTCGACTGCCTGCAGATTCACTACTGAGCCAACATATTTATCTTTTTCGATGCCTTTTGCAGCAATGTTTACTACCGAGCCATTTTGAGTAATGGTAAATTTTTGACCTGTGGCTACTTCAAAGCCCGTTTTTTTAGTGCGCGATTGCACATAACCGCCATCATTCCAGTTCGCTTTCTCAACTTCATCCCAAAACTTTTCATCATAGTTGGAGTCTTTGTTTGTCACATCGCCATTGATGAAAGGCGTAATGGCGATCTGTCCGCTATAGTTAAGCGGGGTTATGGTATACCGGATAGCGCCCGTCTCGTCATCTGCAATGCTGCAAAAACGGACCGCTTCAACTTCAACTTCCACACCTTTAACTGTTTTAGCCCGGAAAGTCCTTTTCAGGTAGCCTTCCTTCATATTCAGTTCTCTCCTGAAAGCATTTACCTCGCATTTAGCCAGATCAAGCTGTTCATCACCGATCACAATATCTATTCCTATCCAGTTAGCTGCATTGATAACTTTGGCAAAATATTCAGGATAGCCGTTCTTCCACCATCCCACACGGGTCTTATCAGGATAATAAACACCGGCAACATAGTTACCGGGTAAGGTTTCGCCGCTGTAAGCCTCTTCAAAATTGGCGCGCTGGCCCATCCGGCCATTGCCCAAACTGAAGATACTTTCTGATATCGTATTATATTCCGGCTTAAAACCTTCTTCTATTATCTTCCACTCATCAACTTGTATATAGTTTTTCATTGTTGTGATAGTCTTGCTCAAAAACACATTGCCTTACCGCAATGCCTGTTATAAATTGTATAATTTCTCTAAAGTCATTTCATTCAGGCCGCTGATCACCAGGTTTGCTTTACCCAGCACGGCCGGCGAGCCTACTCCTACTACCTTCATCCCTCCATTAATGGCTGCCTCTACGCCCGCTATGGCATCTTCAAACACTACGCAATTTGCGGGTTTTACACCCAGCTCTTCTGCGCCCTTCAAAAATGCCTCAGGATCTGGTTTAGGTTTAGTCACCTTATTTCCATCAATTACGGCATTGAACAAATGAGTGATACCTGTTTTCTCCAATATTGTCATTGAATTCTTACTTGCCGAGCCCAATGCGGTTTTAATACCGGCATCAATACAGGTTTCTAAAAATTCCTTAGCCCCGGGCAATATCTCGTCAGGCGTCATCTGGTTTATCATATCCACATACCAGGCATTTTTGCGTGCGGCCAGTTCTTCTTTTTCAGCATCCGTTTTGGTGATGCCACCCAATTCCAGTATCAGTTCGAGCGAGCGTATCCGGCTCACCCCTTTCAGTTTTTCATTATCCTCTTCGGTAAAGTCAAAGCCCATTTCATTGGCCAAACGCTTCCATGCCTTGTAATGGTAAACTGCAGTATCAACGATCACCCCGTCGAGGTCAAAAATGCACGCTTGTATGGTATTCATTCTATAAATTCAGCAGCACACTGCTTACTTAAAGTAGCTAAATATATTTATTAATGAGTATAATCTGGTATTAATTCTAAAACCAATGCGGTGTTAGCGGGCACTGTCAATTTCGACAGGTCAACTGTATCCCCTGATATAATATTCCGCGCCTTCAACGCACCATTGATCCGCTGGTTATAGCGGCTTGTTGAAACAGCTTGCTCTTTATCCTGGCTATTGAAAACTACCATTACTGTTTTCTGCGCATCATACCTAAAGTAAACATACACACCATGCTCAGGTATATACTGCATTAATTTACCTGTTTGTAAAGCAGGTGTATTTTTTCGGTAATTTGCTAAAGTGCGTATATAATTAAATGCGTCATTTTCTTTGTTAGACCTTCCGGAAGCAACGAACTTATTGTCCTTATCGCCAGGCCAGCCGCCGGGGAAATCCTCACGCACCAAACCGTCAGGGTTTGAATAATTCTTCATTAATATTTCATCGCCATAATACATTTGAGCTACGCCGCGAAGGGTCATCAACATAGCCATCGCTGATTTGTATTTGGTTACATCTTCTTTAACCATTGATAACACCCTGCTCATATCATGGTTATCCAGGAATACAACATTCCGGTTAGGGTCCTGGTATAGAAAATCCTGTGATAACAAGCTGTATAAACGCTCAACGCCGCCGTTCCATCCCATTACGGCATCATATATGCCATCTTTAATTGCGGCATCGGTAATACCTGGTAAATGTGTGTCCAATCCGCGGTTTTCCGTATTTCCCTGGGTGAAGAAGGCCGATACGACAGGCTCGGTTGTCAGCACCTCGCCAAAAATGGACAAGTGCGGAAATTCATTTTTTACATCAACTGCCCATTTAGCCATATATTCAGGGTCATTGTATGGATAGGTATCTAAACGTAACCCGTCAACACCGGCATATTCGATCCACCAGATATGGTTTTGTGTCAGAAAATGCTGAACATAAGGGTTATTCTCGTTCATATCAGCCATCCTGCGGTCAAACCAGCCATCAAGCATTTGCTTGCGGTCGGCTGCTGAGCCATGCGGGTCCATTACCGCCTCATATTTAAAGTTCGATTTGGTATAGGTTGGCCATTGGTGTACCCAGCTTTTCATCGGCATATCCTGTATGGTATACCCTTCCGTACCGGCATGGTTATGTACCAGGTCCATCACTACTTTCAATCCCATTTTATGGCATTTTTCCACGAATTGCTTATATAACTCATTAGTTCCATAACGCGGATCGATCTTATAATGGTCAGTTACTGCATAACCATGGTATGATGCCTGTGGTTCGTCATTCTCAATGGCCGGTGTAAGCCAGATAGCGGTAACACCAAGATCTTTCAGGTAATCCAGGTGGTTCATAACACCCTGGATATCGCCGCCGTGCCGGCTAAACATCTTACTGCGGTTTATGCCTGTTTCGCGCATTCCGGCAACCGAATCGTTTTTGGTATCACCGTTTGAAAAACGATCGGGCATGATCAGGTAGATGAGATCCTTATCCGTTACACCTTGTGCACGGTCGGCAGAAGTGTTTCGTTTCCTGAGCTCGTACTTGTAAGTTAAGGTCTTTTCGCCGCTTTTAACAAACTTTATCGGGAACGTTCCCGGTGATGCGGAAGAAAAAATGCGCAGATCAACGAATAAATAATTCGGATTTTCAACTTTGTGTACTGCAACAAGCTTCACACCGGGGTAGCTAAGCTCTACATTCCGGGACGCTATATTATTGCCATGAACGATCAGCTGCAGATCGGGATTGTGCATGCCTGCCCACCAAAACATGGGCTCCACGCGTTCTAAAGCAGGAATTTGCGCTGATAAGCTTAAAGCTATCAGTGAACAAAATACCGTTAATAATAAAGATTTTCTCATAACAGGTTTATTCGGGAAAAATGGTCGGCGGCTTGCTGACGATCAGCTATAACCGCGTTTCAAATTTAAAATAAAATTAATTCCTTATCAGAAAAAGTGGAAAATGTTTGGGGTTGGAGATTAGAGACCAGAGATTGGAGATTAGGATTTCATTATTTCACATGTCCTATGCTATCATAAAAGACTTTGCCGAAAATTATGAATCCTATTAAAAAGAACACAAGAAATATGTAAAATAAAAATCGTGAATAATAGATGTAATAATTGGCAGCCAAGTCATTTATTGTTTTGCTAAATATGAATTCAGGTAATCCGTGGACCAGTAAAATTAAAATCAACCAGCGATAAGCAATGGCGCCGGGCATATTAGGAAATCCATAATAAAGAATATACGCTTCGCATGCTATCAACCATATAAAAACAAGTTTTTTCTGAGACATTGAAGAGACTGGAACTTTTTTAGCAATTTTAAATGCCGAGACATTCGGATAAAGCCATATCTTAACCAGCAGGCTTACACTTCTTTCAGAATTGACAGGTTCGGTTCTTTCCATTAATAAATGCTAATTTAAAAGAAAAGTAACCACGCCCAATTATTTTCAATAATATTTGCGTGAAGATCAAACGATATCAGCATGAAAGCAATAACCATTATTTCCATTCCTGTTACCAATCAGCAGGCAGCAAAGGAGTTTTATTTAAAATTAGGTTTCGAGGTTTTAGTAGAGGCACCGTTCGATAACTATAAATGGGTACAGCTGGGTTTACCGGGCCAGAAGGAGGTATCTATTACCCTGGTTACCTGGTTTCCTAATATGCAGCCGGGGTCCGTGAATGGTTTTGTGATCAAAACCGATAGTCTGGATAAAGATATCGAAGAGTTAACCGCAAAAGGGATCGAAGTTGGTAAAGTAGATCAAACACCATGGGGCAGGTTTGCCGCCGTAACCGACCCTGATGGAAACAGGCTAAGCCTGCATCAAAATTAACACGATGCTGGAATTTTAGGGATTTACAGGATCATGCTCATCTTGTAAATCCCGAAATCGTGTCTACCATTTATCCAACCCCAATAATTTTCTTCCCAGCGGCGTCAACTCTGCGACAGGATTTTTCTTCTCGCGTTCCAAAGGATCGCCGGGGAAAGCATAACCCTGCATGGCTTCCCGGCTTTGCCAGCTATTGATCCGCCACTGACGTAATTCCTCATTCTCCTCCTGTGCAGGCATCATGGCTATATATTGTGCAATGCGCACCTTGTTGCCACTTGTATTGGCCCTTATGCCATGTGGCTCCAGGCTGTTAAAGATCAGCAGGTCACCGGCTTCCAGTTTAACTTTATCAATCTTAAAGCCTGTTGTGTCCGGTTTGTAATGATCACGATCTGCAGGTTGAGTTAACTTCCACGTGTCATAAGTACGGTACAATTCCGGCACACATTGAAAGCCTCCCATATTTTCATCGGTCTGATCGGCCAGGGCCAAAACACCTTGTACATTTTGTGGCCTGGTTTCGGGATCATAGTCCCAATGGATAAAACCCTTATACTCAAATCCGGGGCGTAAGGGGAAGTTAAGGTTAGCTCGATCAATAGTTACCCAAAGCTTTTCTGTACCCCAAACATCTGCAAAAGCCTGGTGCACCTTCGGATATTGCCGGTTGTCCCACATAAACTGGTGATTATATATCTCAACCATGCCGGTATTGTTCAGTTCGGTCATTTGCATCTGCGCATTTGGCCGTTTGTACCAACTCTCTATATCGTTAGGGTCTTTATCTTCATATTGCCACAGGTAATCGGCCAGTCTTTTTACCTGTTCTTTTGGCACTGCGTTTTTGATAACCACATAGCCATTCTCGATCCAGAATTTCCAGTCATCTTCGCTTAATACGCGTAATGGCTCACCATTGCTCCGGTTATTTAATTTAAGCTGGCTCGATTTGGCTGTCGACGGGTTGCCGGGTATCTCTTTATGTGCATTATCCGGGCTCATTGTCATGGTCATGGCGCCCATGGTTTGATTCTCTGTCTTCATAATTATAATTGGTTTTACAATTCAAAAATAGCTATGAGATAAAAAGCCTATCTCCTTTGCAATGACCAATGTTTGCTCTGTATTGACATAATGCGTAATTTTAAATGCAAATTTTAGACAATGAATGAGATACAGCTTGAAAAAGTAGACTTTGAACCGGGCAAATCCTTCAAGCTGTTCTCGCCACGATTAAGAAACACCTTTTTGTGGCACTACCATCCGGAGTATGAACTGGTTTATGTTGAGGCTGATGCAGGTATAAGGCATGTAGGCTCTCATATTTCAGGCTACACCCAAAGCGACCTCGTCTTTATTGGCAGCAACATTGCTCACCTTAATTTTGATTACCGCCTGCGCAGCGATTATCATCAAGTAGTGGTACAATTGCGTGAAAACTTTCTCGGCTCTGCCATTGGTACTTCGCCTGAGCTTTCAGTTGTCAACCAATTATTCAAAAAGGCAGCATCAGGAATTGCCTTTCATGGCGAAACGAGAGCTATTGCAGGTGAAAGGTTAAAAAGATTACAGGAGCTACCCTCTTTCAGACAACTGATGGAATTGCTGGATATATTTTATTTTCTGGCAAATTCGGAAGAGTATACTATATTGAATGAAGAGCAAATGAGCCTTCAGTTTTTCCTGAAAGACAAGATCAGGATGGGTGCCATTTATGAATATATTGACGCCAATTACAACCGCAACCCCGATGTAAATGTAGTGGCCGCTAAGGTGCATTTAACCACTCCGGCCTTTTGCCGTTACTTTAAAAAACAAACCAATATAACCTTTACTGATTTTGTAAATCAGTACCGTATTGATATGGCCAAAAACCTGTTAATGCAGGATAAGAATATCACCGAAACCTGTTATGCTGTAGGTTTTGAAAGCCTTTCATACTTTAATAAACTCTTTAACAAAATAGTCGGCATAAATCCGTCCAATTTTAAAAAGGACTGGCTTTCTCATCCCCCGAAAAAACAAAATGATGGCTCCGCTGACTAAACAGCACATAAAATCAGTGTGGATAACTTTTTTCTAACCTATCTAAAGCAAGCGCGTATAAACCAATCATTTAAGCAAATAGCGTGTCTATTTATGCTATTTATCCGTAAGAAATGAAAAAAGGAACCATCGCAATTCTCTTAATGTCAATTATATATTTCTCTGCTTGTCAGAAGAATGCTGTTTCACCAAACACTACACAAGATAAGGGTTCGGATAGGTCAATTACATCAGTTAACCTGGGTACCCCTAAACATGATACCTCTGCAAATAATGTAACCGGGTATTTAAGGTTGCAGTTCGCAAAGGATTCAGTAACCAGTGATGGCATTTTGTTGCAGTTTGATCCCGCTTCAAGTACCGCTTACCATCCCGGCGAAGATGCACTTGCCATGGGGGGCTTTGGCGTTTTACATTTAGCCAGCTTATCCAGTGATAATATTCCGCTGGCTATTAACGATCTGCCTTTAACCTGGCACGGGCTTACTGTAAAACTAAGGGTATATGCTAAAAATAGCGGCGTCTATAAGATGAATATGCAGGAAATCAGCTCTGTACCGGATAGCTACCAGGTATGGCTGAAGGACCAGTACCAAAAAGACTCGGTTAATTTCCGCCAGAATCCGAGCTATACATTTAATATTAATACCGCTGACACCAGTTCTTTTGGCAGCAACCGTTTTAAGTTGGTTATACACGAATAATTAGCACTTAACCGTCTTTTTCTTTTTCCCTAATGAGCCCCTGTCTTTTACTTTCATAATGTAAGTAACGGCGTCAGGTACTTTGCAGGCTGTTCCGTTCTGGTCAACGCTTACAACGCCAATAGCTTTTGCGGCGGCTATCGCGTCGTCTATTAAAACGGGCACATAACTTCCCAATGCTATTACAAAATTATTCATGGCAGAACGTACCCGGTTAGGAGCGGTATGAATGTTTTTAACAACCCTTATAAGCAAGTCTTTTAGGGACGGTATATTCAATTCGCCATCAGGCTTCAGTGAAACCCAATTGATCAATGTCGCCCATCCGGCCGCAGCAATATGTTCCTCTTTGGCATCTATCCATTCCATGGCAAGTTCATATCCATAATTTCCTCCGCTTGCCACCCACGGAACGGTATACTCGCTGATGTTATTTGAAAGCGCCTGCTCTACCCATATTTGTAAATCTTCTTTGGTCATTTTACCATCGTCAGCTATTAAACCGGCCAAATACATAGCGTCGGCGTTACCCGTGGCATATAGTTCCTTAGCTAGTTGATAATTGATACCCAACCGCTTTTGAATAGGTTTCAGGTATTCGATCTTTACTCCGAAAAACGGTTCCTTTACACCATGTTTTACCAATATCTTTTTGATGCTTTCGCTGCCGAGCGATCGCAGCTCTGACATGATCTCCTGTACAGCCATAACCCATTTTTTACATGAAACACTTCTATAAATTTACTAAAAAGAACATTCCTTATTACAGGTAAGATCATGCTTTTACTTATATTAGTCAGCACCAATCCAACCTGATGAAACTATTTAAAGCCTTACTTTCCATCACAATTACGTTGGCTCTGATATGGGCACTGCAAACCAAATTCGGGGACATACCACCCATCGGCAAATTCTTAAATCCATCAACAGGTTTCTGGCAGAATGCGGAAGCTAAAGATCAGCAGACTGAAGAATTGAACCTGGATAGCCTGAAGGGAAAAGTGATCATTAAATATGATGAACACCGGATACCACACATTTTTGCCGAAAACGATCACGACCTCTACTATGCTCAAGGCTATGTCACCGCACGCGACCGCCTGTGGCAATTAGATATTCAAACCCGCAGCGCAGCTGGCAGGCTATCAGAAGTGGTTGGACCGAAAGCTTTTGATATAGACCGCTATCACCGGCGTATGGGCATGACCTACGGCGCTGAAAATACGTTACGCGGAATGATGAAAGATCCGGCAAGCAAAATGATGATCGAGGCTTATACCGAAGGCGTAAACAACTATATCCATCACCTCTCGCCAAAAGATTACCCAATTGAGTTTAAGCTGCTCGAATATAAACCGGAAGACTGGAAGCCCATCAATTGTGCTTACCTCCTCAAACTGATGTCTGAAACCCTTGCAGGTGGATCGGACCAATTTGGCATGAGCAACAACCTGAAAAAATTCGGTATAAAAGACGTAAATGATCTTTTCCCTGACTATCCTTTTCATGAGGACCCGATAATACCTGTAGGCACAAAATGGAATTTTAAGCCGCTGCCTTTACCTAAGCCATCGGCTGACTTTCTTGCAGAAATGACTGGCACCACAAAACCAAAAGAGCGTGTGCCGGGAGTTGGTAGTAATAACTGGGCTATTGCAGGCAGTAAGTCGGCAAATGGCTACCCTATTTTGGCCAATGATCCGCATTTGAACCTCACCTTTCCTTCAATATGGTACCAGGTACAGCTCTCATCGCCAACAGTAAATGTTAACGGCGTATCATTGCCTGGAGCGCCGGGAATTGTTATTGGCTATAACCAAAATATAAGCTGGGGCGTTACCAATGTAGATGCCGATGTGCTGGATTGGTACCAGATCAGGTTCAAAGATAAAAGCAGGAATGAATACTGGTACAACAACCGCTGGAATAAAGTGAAACAGCGTGTTGAAGTGATAGGCATACGCGGACAGAAACCTTTTTATGATACTGTTTTATATACCCACCAGGGGCCTGTAGTGTATGACAATGCCTCCGAAAAACCCAAAGGTCGGGAGAACATCCCCATTGGGCGTGCCTTGCGCTGGATA
>JBQCEA010000608.1:0-4457 GCA_051960695.1 Mucilaginibacter sp.
TATTAAAGCCAACCATAGGGTTGTTGAAATTCCTGCATCAAATCTGAAGAAGGAAATCACGAAAGTGCTTTTCGACAAAGGTTACATCGCTAACTTTAAGTTCGAGGAAAACGGCCCTCAGGGTACCATCAAAGTGGCCCTGAAGTACCACCCGATCACTAAAGTTCCTGCAATCCGCAGCATACAGCGCATCAGCAAACCAGGTTTGAGAAAATACGCAGGTACGGCTACTATGCCGCGTGTATTAAATGGTTTAGGTATCGCTATCGTATCAACCTCTAAAGGTGTAATGACCGACAAAGAGGCACGCCAGCAAAATATTGGCGGCGAGGTATTATGCTACGTTTATTAATTAATTAGGAGGAAATTAAGCAATGTCAAGAATAGGAGAAGCACCTATAGCAATACCTCAAGGCGTTACTGTAACTGTTAGCGATGCTAATGTAGTTACCGTGAAAGGCCCAAAAGGTGAATTGCACCAGGCAGTTGATAGTGATATCACTGTTGCTCAGGAAGACGGCCAGTTATTGGTTCAGCGTCCTTCTGATCAAAAACGCCACAAAGCGTTACACGGTTTATACCGTGCGCTTTTAAACAACATGGTTGTTGGCGTAACTCAGGGTTACAAGTTAGAGCAGGAATTAGTTGGTGTGGGTTACCGTGCCACTAACCAGGGCAATACTTTAGACCTTGTATTAGGCTACTCTCACCATTATGTGTTTGAACTGCCTAAAGAAATTAAAGTTACAACTACTGCTGAAAAGGGTAAAAACCCTACCATTATTCTGGAGTCAATTGATAAGCAACTGATAGGCCAGGTAGCAGCGAAGATCCGCTCGTTACGTGCACCAGAGCCATACAAAGGCAAAGGTATCAAGTTTGTGAACGAAGTATTGAGAAGAAAAGCAGGTAAATCAGCATCTAAAAAATAATCGTCATGACAGGTAAATTATCAAGAAGAGACAGAATTAAAAAGGGGATCAGGAAAAGGATTTCAGGATCTTCAGAGCGTCCGCGCTTGTCAGTGTACAGGAGCAATAAAGGTATCTATGCCCAGGTCATTGACGATGTAACCGGTAAAACTATCGTATCAGCATCATCTTTATCAAAGGATTTCAGCGCAAAAGGCACTAAATCAGAACAATCAGCTGCTGTTGGCAAGCTGGTAGCTGAGAAAGCTGTTGCAGCTGGTATTAAAGATGTGGTTTTCGACAGGAACGGTTACTTATATCATGGCCGTGTTAAATCATTGGCTGAAGGTGCACGTGAAGGCGGTTTAAACTTTTAATCGGAAAGAGAGATGTCAACAATCAACATAAAAAGAGTAAAAACCAGCGAGATCGAATTGAAAGATCGCCTGGTAAGCATACAACGTGTAGCCAAAGTAACCAAAGGAGGCCGTACCTTCAGCTTCTCTGCCATTGTGGTAGTAGGTGATGAGAACGGTGTGGTTGGTTACGGTTTAGGTAAAGCAAAAGAGGTTACCGAAGCAATTGCAAAAGGTATCGACGATGCTAAAAAGAACCTGGTTAAAGTTCCGGTTATTAACGGAACCGTACCTCACGAACAATACGGAAAATTCTCAGGAGGTTTTGTATTCATTAAACCAGCTGCGAATGGTACCGGTGTTATTGCCGGCGGTGCAATGCGTGCTGTGTTAGAGTCAGCAGGTATCCACAACGTATTAGCAAAATCAAAGGGTTCATCAAACCCGCATAACGTGGTTAAGGCAACTGTATCAGCATTATCGCAAATGCGCGATGCTTATACTGTAGCTCAGCACCGTAGTGTTAATTTAGGTAAAGTATTTAACGGATAATCGTCATGGCAAAGATCAAAATAACACAGATTAAGAGCGTGATCGATAGGAATGAGCGCCAGAAAAAAACCATCGAAGCATTGGGTTTGAAAAAGATCAACCACAGTGTAGAGGTAGAGGCTACGCCTGCTATCATCGGCATGGTACGTAAAGTTAATCATTTGGTAGCGGTTGAAAATATTTAATATCATGAATTTAAGTAATCTGAAACCTGCAGAAGGTTCTACTAAAAACAGGAAAAGAATAGGCCGTGGTACCGGTTCGGGCCGTGGCGGTACGTCAACCCGTGGCCATAAAGGTGCCGGTTCACGTTCAGGTACATCTACTAAGGTAGGTTTTGAAGGTGGCCAGATGCCTTTACAGCGTCGCTTGCCAAAGGTGGGCTTTAAAAACCCTAACCGGGTGGAGTATGTAAGCGTTAACCTGGATACTTTACAAAAATTAGTTGACGAGTATAAAATATCTGCAATTGATTTTGCAACTTTGAAAGATCATGGTTTAGTTTCGCGTAACGACCTTGTGAAAATATTAGGCCGTGGCGAATTGAAAGCTAAAGTAGAAGTTAAAGCACATGCCTTCTCTGCAACAGCTCAGAAAGCTATTGAAGCAGCAGGTGGTTCTATCGTAAAGTTGTAAATCCCAATGAGGAAATTAATCACTACATTATCCAATATCTGGAAAATTGAAGATCTAAGAGTGCGTCTTACTAACACACTCTTATTTCTTTTAATATACCGCTTAGGTTCATTCGTTGTTCTGCCTGGCGTAAATTATGCGTCTTTAAGCAACCAGAAGGCAAAAGAAGGACTTGTTGGCCTGTTGAATATGTTCGCAGGTGGTTCGTTCTCTCGTGCTTCTATTTTTGCGTTGGGCGTAATGCCCTATATATCGGCATCCATCGTAGTGCAGTTATTAGGCATCGCTGTTCCTTATTTTACCAAATTGCAGAAAGAAGGTGAAAGCGGCCGTAACAAATTGAACCAGTGGACCCGCTATCTGACAATCGGTATTACCGCATTGCAGGCTGTTGGCTATGTTAAATCACAGATCAGCGCCGATCAGATCAGTCCGGTAGTTGGTGTTGCTGCGTTTAACATCATGTCGGTATTTATACTTACTGCCGGTACATTATTTGTAATGTGGCTTGGCGAAAAGATCACCGATAAAGGTATCGGAAATGGTATTTCATTGATCATCATGATCGGTATTATTGCTCAGCTGCCAGGTGCATTCGGGTTTGAATTTAACACAAGGGTTAACGGTAAAGGTGGTTTGATCACTTTTATAGTTGAGATATTGGCGCTTATAGCGGTAGTAATGGCAACTATCCTGATCGTACAAGGTACACGTAAAGTGGCAGTGCAATATGCAAAACGCATAGTCGGTAATAAACAATATGGCGGCGTTCGTCAGTATATTCCATTGAAGGTAAATGCTGCCGGTGTAATGCCTATCATATTTGCACAGGCATTGATGTTTATACCTGCATATATTCCGCAATTATTTACATCATTGTCAACTAATCCGGTTGTAATGGCTTTGGCCAATTACAACTCATGGGAGCACAATTTGTTATTTGGTTTAATGATCATCCTGTTCACCTACTTCTATACAGCTATCACTATCAACCCTAATCAAATGGCTGATGATATGAAGAAGAATGGTGGCTTTATACCGGGCGTTAAACCAGGCAGGGCAACATCAGAATTTATTGATGGTGTAATATCAAAAATTACATTGCCGGGTTCAATATTCCTTGCAATAATTGCTATTATACCTGCATTTGTAAGTCAGATAGGTGTAAACAACCTGTTTGCAAGATTTTTCGGTGGTACGTCGCTCATTATCCTGGTAGGTGTTGTGCTGGATACATTGCAACAAATAGAAAGCCATTTGCTGATGAGGCATTATGACGGCCTGATGAAAACAGGACGTATAACTGGTCGTACGGCTATACCTACTTCGGCAGGTACAACGCCACCGGTTATCTAATTTAGTAACATGTCAAAGATCCATTATAAGTCTGTCGAAGAGATAGAACTGATAAGAGAAAGTTCTTTACTTGTTTCCAAAACACTTGGCGAGATAGCGAAAGTTATACGCCCGGGTATCAAAACTATTGAATTAAATAAACTTGCCGAGACATTCATCCGTGACAACGGAGGAGTGCCGGCATTTTTAAATTATAACGGTTTCCCCTATTCACTCTGTATATCACTGAATGATCAGGTAGTCCACGGATTTCCTGGTCAGCATGTGTTGGTAGAAGGTGACCTGGTATCAGTTGACTGTGGTGCAATATTGAATAAATACTACGGCGACTCGGCTTACACTTTCGCTATTGGCGAAGTAAGCGATGAAGTAAAAAAACTGATGCGGGTAACTAAAGAGTGCCTTTACCTGGGTATTGAAAAAGCTGTGACCGGAATGCGCATAGGCGATATCGGTTATGCAGTACAGGAGCACGCTGAGCGAAATGGCTTTGGAGTAGTAAAGGAACTGGTCGGCCACGGAGTAGGTACGCATCTGCACGAAAAGCCCGAAGTGCCTAACTATGGCAAACGGGGATCGGGTACCAAGCTGGAAGAAGGAATGGTGATCGCGATTGAGCCGATGATCAACGCCGGAAGGGCAGGGG
>JBQCEA010000609.1:0-9062 GCA_051960695.1 Mucilaginibacter sp.
TTAATTACCACAAGTTATGCAATCACAAGATATCCATTTGAAAGACTGGTTACGCATTTTGATAGGTGAAGTGCCCCCTTCCTATTTTCTGGAACTGCTTATCAGGGCAGCCGCAGTTTATTTTATCCTGATGCTCTCGATGCGCAGTATGGGGAAGCGGATGTCGTCCCAATTAAGCCGCAACGAGTTGGCTGCGCTGGTTTCGCTTGCAGCAGCTGTAGGTATTCCTATGATGTCACCCGAAAGGGGCCTCCTGGCTGGCGCTGTTATCGCTTTTATCTTAATTTCAGTACAGCGGCTGATTGCTAAACTATGTGTAATAAATGAAAAATTTGAAAGCTATTCCCAGGGTAAGTTCACCACACTTGTCAATGCCGGTGTTGTGGATATGAAGGCCCTTAACAAGGTAAATCTTTCGCATGAGCGTGTATTCTCGCAATTACGGGCACAGGGCATTTTACAGCTTGGCACCGTGGCACGCTTCTATTTGGAAGCAAGCGGCAATTTTACGCTGATGCGTCATCCGCGGCCATCACCGGGGCTATCCGTTTTACCACCCTGGGATGAACCATTGCGTGATTGCTTTACGGAACACCCTGATAAAAAGGTCTGCATACAATGTGGCCTGCTTCAAAAAAAAGATATCAGTTATTTGCGGTGCCCGAATTGTGGGCAGAGCAAATGGGTAGTCGCAGTCACAGAGCGTTAGTTAAACACTTATTATGAAAAATATATTAGCCATTCTTACCTTACTTGTACTCGCCGGCTGCCAGGCCTCAGACCATGAAATATATGCTGACATCGCGGGAAAAGCGCAGCAAGACCTCAATTTTGCAGGTCTTTGCTATACAGTAAACCATGGAAATATCAGTTTTACAGGGCGTTGCCCTTCAGAAAAGGGTTTGGCAGAAGTCAAACAAAAAGTCAAAAGCATTAAGGTTATTAATGTGGCCTACTACCATGTCGTTATCGCACCTGTGACCCTCGATACGTTGACACCGCTCAAACTCATGGCAGATAGCATACTTGCACAATATCCGCAGGTAATGGCGGCAATCGGACCAAAAGGTATCATTCTGAAAGGATCGATTGACATGAAGGAAAAATCAAAATTGATGAATACATTGGCTATCTCACGGATCGGGCCGGTAAAGGACAGCCTCACCATCCGCTAGATTTAATTACCATTAGGACTGCTTAGACTGGGCAATTTGCGTATTTGCCGGTTATAAAATCCGTATTTACCACCCAAACCTGATGTTCATCGGCTGCGTTGTGATTTAAGAATAGGTGAATGCCATTCACTGGAATTATTGTTAACCGACAAGCGTGTGGCGCCTGTCATAAACCGATTTTTATGTTTCATCACGTTAAAGAGCTACAATTTAATGCGCGAGTGTCTAAACCAGATCCTCGCTTTGCCCGCTTATTGCTCGAGCAATTTGGTGGCGGCAATGGCGAACTCAAAGCTGCAATGCAATATTTCACACAAGCTTTTTCCTGCAGGCAGCCCTATCCGGACAAGTATGATCTGCTAATGGATATTGGCATAGAAGAATTCAGCCACCTGGAGATAGTTGGTGCAACTATACAAATGCTTTTAAGCGGGGTCAGCGGAGAACTGAAAGCCAGTGCTGATGAATCAGAGATCATGCAAACGATGGATGGTAAAGGCGCGAAAGAAAGCTTTATGCATGAGGCGATGTTCAATCCGCAGTTTGCGGTTTTAAGCGGCGGTGGCCCAACGGTAACAGACAGCAATGGTATTCCCTGGTCTGGCGCTTACGTGAATGCCAATGGAGATCTAACGGTCGACCTGCGTTCTAACATTGCCGCCGAATCAAGAGCGAAGATCGTTTACGAATATCTTATGTCTTTTACCGACGATCCTTACGTAAAAGAGACGCTGCGTTTCCTGATGACAAGGGAGGTTGCGCATTACCAGCAATTCGAAGCTGCATTGAATACCATCCAGCCTAATTTCCCTCCGGGCGTATTGCAAAGCGACCCAAGGTATAGCAACCTGTATTTCAGTATGTCTGATGGTGCGGAAGTTAAAGGCCCATGGAACGAGGGCTCAAGCACACAGCTTGACGAAGAATGGCAATGTATAAATGAGCCTGTTGAATGTATAAGAGAAACCCGCGGATTACAGGAAATAGAGCCCGCTGGCACCGACCGGACAGAAGAAACCGTGCAGCAAATGGATAATCAATTACGCAAGGAACGGAGCGACCAGATCAAACAGGCCATTCCTACAGGAGAAAATCAATGGTGTCAATATCAGGGTAGCCAGGCCTGAGAAAACGAAGAGCTAAAAAGGCCTGTAGCGGACCTTTTTAGCTCTTTCGGCTGTTTTAGCACATCAGTAAGCGTTTATTTAATATGTTCCGTCTGGCTGCAATGGAATGCCATAGGCTTTTAAAGATAATGCTCAGCTATTGCTTTGAACAAAGCTTTATCATCCCGGGCTTCATCGTAACATTCTTTTAATAGTTGTACAACAGCTGGTTCCTCCAGCTTATCGGCCACACCTATCATGATACGGAACGAAGCGATCTCAATACTTTCAATATTCTGCATATAAAACAAGATGGACAAGTCACGTAGTGGCGGACTATCTAAGGGTGGTCCGATAGATTGAAAAGCCTCATCAAGAAAACCGACTAGCCCCACACAACTTTCAGGCGTATAAACAGTGTGTAGCTGTACATAAATATCCTTTAGCCTTTCTATTTGTGTACGCACAACTTCAACGGTTTCATTAATCGCCTGTTGCAAATCCCGGAAATGAGAACGCTGGCCTATAAGCGGCAACTTGTCAACAAGCTGGCTTTTGGCGCAATAAATGCGATTTAGGTGACTGATAAAAAACCGTTTTAACTCTGCCGGATTAAGATTGTTTGGAGGGATGCGCGGAATGATCTTAATAATATTATTATCCATACCAGCACAACCGCCAGGGCGAATATTTGTTTAAGCTCTTATCCCCTACTCGCCAACCTATCTTAAATTATTTTATCAATCAGAGTAATACTTGTTTTTTAAGGATAAAATACCTGTTTTTAAGATATCATGGAACACCATTTCCAAATAAACCATTGATATTCAACAATTATAAAACCAACTTATTTCTTAACCAACCTCAACAGATTATTCATTCCTAAAACCTGCAGAAGAAGCGCCTTGTTGCTCAATAAAGACAATCATCTATTCAATTATGAAAAACGTTTTAAAAAAGATAAGTCTCCTGGCGCTTCTGGGAAGCGCTCTGGCTTTCGTTCCTGTAAAAAAGATCATCATTACAGCATGAGCAACCAGGACTTTGTAACCAAGGCCTCAAGCGGCAATATGTTCGAGATCGCTGCGGGTAATCTGGCTCAACAGAACAGCTCTAATGCGGATGTAAAAGCATTTGGCACACATATGATCACAGACCATGGACAAGCAGGAACAGAAATGGCTGCACTTGCCAGTAAAAAGGGTTGGACCATACCAACGGCATTATTACCGCAAGATCAGGCCAGCCTGGATACACTTACATCATTAAACGGAAGCGCATTTGATAAGAAATTTGCTGCTATAATGATAAACTCACATATAAAAACCATCAATCTTTTTCAAATGGCTTCAAGCGACAGTGGGGTTCCGGACGCCGACCTTCGCTCATTTGCGGCCGGTAAGCTGCCTACATTACGTGAACATTTGCAGATGGCGCAGCAATTGCAGACAGAAGTGGGGAAATAAATGAAATAATTTACGTCATAAATTATCTATTCAAGAGCTAAATTAATACTTATATTCTTGGCATATTCAGGTATTTATACGGACTAAACAGGTATTTTACCCTAAAACTAGTATAAGCCAGCTTCTGTTCTTTGAGAAAACCGTTATGGAACCAAAAGAAGCTCAAAACACGCAGAAAGATTATCCAAAGCCGCCTTATCCGGAACAGCAACAAGATGTACCGGGCAGTTTTAAGGAAATGAAGCCAGCCCCCGACCATGGCGAAGAAAGCTATAAAGGCTCCGGAAAGCTTAGCGGAAAGAAAGCCATTATAACCGGCGGTGATTCGGGCATTGGGCGGGCAGTTGCTATAGCTTTTGCCCGGGAAGGTGCCGATGTACTGATCGCCTACCTGAACGAAGATGAGGATGCAAAAGATACAGCTCAGTATATTGAAAAAGCCGGCCGTAAAGCCATCCTTGTCAGCGGTGATATCCAGCAGGAAGAGCATTGCCAACAAATCATTGAAAAGGCAGTAAGCGAGCTTGGCGGATTGGACATTCTGGTGAACAATGCGGCTTTTCAGATGACATATGAAAGTTTGGAAGAGATACCAACAGAAGAATGGGACAAGGCTTTTAAAACTAATATTTATGCAATGTTTTATTTGTGCCGTGCTGCTGAAAAGCATCTTAAATCCGGCAGTGCTATAATTAATACTACTTCGGTAAATGCTTATGAGCCTAAGCCAACGCTTGTGCCCTATGCAGCAACCAAAGGCGCTATCCAGAATTTCACAGTGAGCGTTGCACAGCTATGGGCTAAAAAAGGAATTCGCGTTAACTGTGTGGCGCCCGGCCCGGTGTGGACACCATTGATCCCATCCACCATGCCCACAGAGGAAGTGAAAAACTTTGGTCAGACTGCGCCGCTTGGCCGTACAGCGCAACCTGCTGAGCTTGCACCTGCTTATGTATTGCTTGCATCGGATGAAGCCAGTTTCATGACCGGCTCAACCGTTCAGGTAACCGGAGGAACACCAACGATCTGAACAGTTGTTAACACAATTAAATTATTATCAGCAATGAACGAAAAAGATGATATAATAAAAGGGGCACGCCAAACCGACCAGCTACATCAACTTAGAGAGAACCGGCCCCATGCACCGGAAGATATGACCGCCGCTTTAAAGACACAAGATGGCAAGTTCGAGATCGATGAAGTGAATACACCCAAACTGCAGGGGCCTGATTGGGTTATAGCGCGGGTTAAAGTTGCCGGGATTTGCGGTACCGATCTTCGTCACTGGAAAAAACCTGAAAAGGAACTTGAATGTAAGATAATGGGACATGAACTGGCTGGTGAAGTAATTGAGGGTGGCCCTGCCGTTAAAAATGTAAAGCCGGGAGATCGCGTAGTAATTGAAACATTGCTGGGCGACGATACCTGTGAATGGTGCAATATTCAGCGTTATAACCTTTGTCCAAATCTTTACCCGGTACGTATGAAAACCTTATCGCAGGCATTTGCCCAATATGTGGCTGGTCCCTGCCGTAAATTTTATAAACTTCCTGATAATGTAAGCTTTGAAGAGGCTACCCTGCTTGATACTTTTTCGGTTGGACTGCATGCCATCCAGCTAAGCGGCATTAAGCTTAATGATAAGATTGTGGTGATCGGTGCCGGATGTATCGGCTTAGGCGAGTTACAGCTTGCAAAAAACTGCGGCGCCGATGTGCTGATCATCGACAAAGTAGAATCAGCGTTAAAACTGGCTAAAGAACTTGGCGCCGACGAAATAGTAAATTCAGCTAAAGAAAATGTACAGGATCGGGTAAAGGCCTTTACCAATGGGCGCGGTGCGGATATTGTTTTTGAATGTGCAGGAGGAACCGCTATGCCGGTAACTTTACCTGAAGCAGTATCTTTTAGCCGCATTAATGGAAAAGTGGTTATTGTAGGTGGGTTTGAGAAAGACCAGCAGATACAGCTTAACTGGAGCCACATTCAGATGTCTGAAATAAGATTAATACCAAGTGCAAGTTATTCATACTGGGATATCTATCCTGAAATGCAGATAAGCCTTGACCTGTTGGCTAAGGGCAAGATGAACGCAAAAAAAATGATCACACATAGCTTTCCGCTAACAGAGATTAATGATGCGTTTGAAACAGCATTGCAAAAGGAAGAAACCCATGCCGTCTTTGTGGCCTTGACATTGTAAGAATATTTCAGATCAGCTGTAAATGTGGCCGCACTCGTATTTCGACCACATCGCAACGTTTGTCTTGCACCAAAGTATAGATGATAGCGGAGGCAATATCGCTTGCACGCAGCATTTTGGTTTCATCTGTCGGGTTATGTTTCTCTGAAGTTTCCTTAGGCTGCATATCCGTATCAACAGCGCCCGGTTCTATCAAAGTCACCTTGACGCCTTTTTCATTAACTTCCTTACGTAAACTTTCGGAAAATCCCTGGATACCTGACTTAGTAGCAACATATACCGAGCTTCCCCTTTCATGAACATCAGCGCTCATGGAACCGATGTGTATAATATGCCCTCCTCCTGAATTGATCATACGGTCAATAGCCTGCCTTGTGCATGCCATATAACCGAGCAGATTTGTATCGATCACTTTTTTCCAGTCATCATAAGTTCCATCCAAAATAGATTGATAAGCTATGGCTGCATTATTGATCAGCACATCCAGACGGCTACCAAACAGACTGTCAGCCTCTTCAAATATTTTGGCAATTCCTTCAGCCGTAGAGGTATCGGCAATAATACCATTAAGGGCACCTCTTCTGCTACCTTCATGACGACCGTTCAGTGTGTCCTGTAAATGCTGTTCATCATGGCCACAGATAAGCACATTGGCGCCCATTTCCGCCAGTTGCAGGGCGGTTTCGCGGCCTATCCCAGTAGTGCCGCCAGTGATCAGGATAGTAAGGCCACTGATCTTTTGCTCAAGGCTCTGGGTGAAGTTGTCCGTCATACATGAAGATTTCTGAAAGAACAACAGCTATGCAGTATGGATTTGCTGAAAACGTAAATCCGGTATTTACAAAATTGGGTGCGTATTTCCCGCATATAATTTAAGTATTCTACCGACAAACATCTTATTGCTAAATGCGTTTTTTGAGAAAATCACAGCCAATAAACCTATATGAAACCAAAATATACATTAAAAACCGGTAAGGGGGCGGTACTATAATGAGCGAATTTGCCGTTTCGCCCTGGGCGGTAGCTGCGCAAACTTTTACAGACCAGGCAGATAACATTTTGTATAGTAAAAATTGCAAAGAGCATCAATTTGATCTCTTTTGTACCTCGAACGCGCTATGTATTAAAGTGAGCGGCCCCAATAACACATGCCTGATGCTGACATTGGCTTACTCACCTGATAGCCTGCTGGTTCTTGATAAATTAGATAAAAAGGCCGAAGAACTGACCTTGCTTTTGCACTCTTCCATAGGCAAATTTGAAGTAATGATCACATGGCCGCCGCAGGATTTTACAGTACTGCATTATACCACATGGTGTACCCCGGTTACAGACCTGTTTATTCCATTCTGGCCGAAAGATATTGTTGTTTTGAAAACGGACAATAAAGTTCCTGAAGGTGATATTCTTGTACAGCAGGTTGGTACTCGTTCAGGCTTATTGTACAGTACTATCAAAAGTCCCAAAGGTGGTTCATTGCTATATTTACAGAATTTGACCGCATTAGCCGACTACTGTCAGCAAACTGAAACATCAGCCGCCAGTACAGTTACCGGCCGCTGGCCAGAAATGGGATTTTCTCTGCCGCCGGCAAATAAAAAACCATTGTCAGCGGGACAAAAACTGATTATATCAGATGCTATCGCTGTATTCGATCCCTATAATCCGGCAAATGAAGGTGCAATGACCCGGCAGTTTCTTGATATGCTGGCAACAGCTTACCTGGTTCTGCCCAAACCAGATACAGAATATCATAATTGGCCGGATATACTGGAAAAAGGGTTAAAAGATCTCATCGATAATTCAGGTTGCTGGTCACATGTGAAAGGCAATGAATATTTCAATGCTTACGTAAGCGATTACAAAACGCCACCGGAGATCATGGTGCAACTGGCAATCATATTGCCTTTAATTGACTATTCGGAATGGAAAGACAAAAAGATAGAGGTTATCGATCTTATCCGTAAATGTTTACCAGAATTCTACGAGGAGAAGCTTAAAACCGTGACGCGCTGGTTGCCGGCAGCCAAGGAAATGCTTGAAGGGGAAGAAGAACAGAAAAACCCCAACGTTATGGATTCATGGTATTTGCATCATCCTTTATTAAACCTGTCGCGCCTGGCACTGAAGGGTGACAAACTGGCTAAAAAGTTATTCTTTGACTCAATAGATTATGCCATTAGGGTTGCCAGGAAGTTTAAATATCACTGGCCTGTATTTTATCAGATGGAAACGCTGGAAGTGATAAAAGAGGAAACAGCGCCCGGCAAAGGCGGTGAAAAAGATGTTGCCGGGGCCTATGCCCATGTCATGCTTCAGGCCTACGAATTAACCAAAGACCAACAATATCTTGAAGAAGCCGAAAAAGCAGCACAAACATTAAAGGGGTTAGGTTTCGAATTATTTTACCAGGCTAATAATACGGCATTTTCGGCCGGGGCATTGATACGCCTGTTTAAACTTACAGGAAAGCAAGAATATCTCGACCTGAGTTATTTATGCCTGGCCAACCTTTTCCGTAATTGCCGTCTATGGAATTGTAATTATGGTTATGGGAAGAACTTTCCTTCATTTTTTATGCTTTTCCCGCTAAATGATGCACCTTATGCCGCAGTTTATGAAGAACAGGAGGTTTTTTGCGCATTCTACGACTATCTGAAACATGCGGAAGGGATCGAGCTGCTGCCCTCAGCCATGCTGCTGATATGTGAATATATCCGTCACCTGGTAAATCGTGCAGAATATTACTATCCCCCCATGCTGCCAAAGGAAATGCTCTCAGAAAAACAGCAAACCGGCGAGCTGGACGCCAAATTATGGATCGCGCTGGAAGATTTGCATGATGGCTGGGAAAAATGTGGGCAGGTTGGCCAGGAAGTATATGGCGCAGGGAATGCCTTCGGTATACTGCCACGACTATATTATCGCATTAGCGGTGATGACTGGCTGATCTGTTGCGATTATCCGCTTGCAGAATATAAATGCAAAGGGAAAAATGCAACATTTCATATTCAAGGCGACAACCGGCTTACCTGCCGCCTGTCTATCATTCCCGGCGAGGCCAAATTGCCCGAAATCACTGTAAAGATGAAAGGTGAAGACACGGCATTGA
>JBQCEA010000610.1:0-6099 GCA_051960695.1 Mucilaginibacter sp.
TGTATTATTACGTGCCGATTTGCGTGGCATTGATTCACACGGTGTTGCCAGGTTGATAGGTTATGTACGTTTATGGGAGAAGAAACGGATCAACCCTAAGCCGCAGATCAAAGTTGCGCATGAAACGGCAACTACCGCTACCGTTGATGGTGATGCTGGGTTAGGGCTGATCGTAGCGCCGTTTGCCATGCAGATAGCAATTGAAAAAGCAGAGAAATATGGCTCGGGCTGGGTGTCGGTACGTAATTCCAATCACTTTGGTATAGCCGGATATCACGCGCTGATGGCGGTGGAAAAAGACATGATCGGTTTTGCCATGACCAATGCCAGTCCGCTGGTTTCGCCAACTTACTCCAGTGAGCGTTTACTGGGGACTAATCCCATGTGCTATGCTTTTCCGGCAGGCAAATATCCCCCAGTGATAGTAGATATGGCCACTTCAGCCGCAGCTAACGGTAAGCTGGAAATAGCACAACGTGCCGGTAAAACAGTACCTGAAGGATGGATACAGGATAAAGAAGGCAAATCGGTTACCGATCCGCACGCTCTAAAGTCTGGTGGGGCATTGTTGCCGTTGGGGAGTGATTTTGAACACGGCAGTCATAAAGGTTTTGGATTGAGTGCAACAGTAGATATTTTGTCGGCAGTTCTTTCGGGCGCCAATTATGGCCCGTGGGTGCCCCCATTTGTGGCCTTCCTGGAGCCGCCAACTGACCCGGTGGGGCAGGGCATAGGGCATTTCTTAGGTGCTATGCGTGTGGATGGTTTTCGCCCGGTGGATGAATTTAAAGCCAATATGGATAAATGGATAGAAAGGTTTAAATCGTCTAAAACGGTTGACCCATCCCAAAAAGTTATTATCCCCGGTGAGCCGGAAGTTGAAGCTGAAGCTGACAGAAAAATTAACGGCATACCTTTGGTAGATGCCGTTGCGAATGACTTGAATGGTTTAGCTGAGAAGTTTGGAATGCAGCCGTTGTCAGCCTAAGTATTAAAGTATGATGGACTGGCTATCTCTTTATGCATCCCTGCTTTAACCGTTTTTGATGGCGTATAGACTATAAAGCAATAAAAAAAGCCTCCGAAGGAGGCCGTATATTTAAATCCGAAATCGAAAATCCGAAATCTATCAATCTACCCCTTTAAACAATCTGCTCCACCTGATCTTGTGCAGAAAATCGGCAGAATCATCCCAGCTCATCCACACAAACAGCGCCTTGCCTACAATATGATCTTCCGGAACAAAACCCCAGAAACGGCTGTCAGCTGAATCGTGACGGTTATCACCCATCATCCAGTAATAATTCATTTTAAAGGTGTAGGTGTCTGTTTTCTGACCGTTTATATAAATATCGTGACCTTTAATTTCTAATTTATTACCTTCATACACCCCTATTGCCCTTGCATATAATGGGAAGGTCATGCTATCCAGCTTAACTGTCCAGCCCTTTTTGGGGATGATGATCGGACCATAATTGTCTTCATTCCATTTATAGTCTGGCAATCGGAAAGGAAGCTTTGTATAAGCAGGATATGCCGGGTTTACTGGGTATACTAAGTTATTCAGGTCATCGCCCTTGCCTATTTTTAAGTTTGGAACGACCGATTTAACATTTGAATAACCTTTCAGTGTAGCAGCTGCACTCTTGGTCATGGTTAGTGCGCCGTTGCCGTAATCAGATATTTCCAGGTCTTGCTTTACTTCCGGGTTTAAATCCATGCCAGTGGTTTGAACAGTATAATCCACCTGTTCACCCGGAGGGTTTGGTGCAGCTTTGCCATTTACATATACCTGTCCGTTTACCACGCTTAGCGTGTCGCCTGGCGTTCCCTGGCAACGTTTGATATAGTTTTCCTGTTTATCTACCGGACGGTATAAAGGCGAATCAGCATCCATTGGATAATTGAATACTACCACATCACCTTTTTTTACATCGTCTAAACCGGGCAAGCGGTAGTAAGGTATCTTGATGCCATCCCAGTACGATTTGGTACCGATCAATGGCATGGTGTTGTGTGCAAAAGGAAATGAAATAGGTGTTTCGGGAAAACGCGGACCATAGTTTACTTTACTCACGAACAAGAAATCGCCAACCAGCAATGAACGCTCCATTGATGGGGTTGGTATAGTGTAAGCCTCAATAAAAAAAGTACGGATCAATGTGGCTGCAACAACCGCGAAAATGATAGCCTCTGTCCACTCACGTGTGGTGGACTTTTTCATTGCCTTTTTGTGTTTTTCCTTGAACTCAGTAGTTACGGACTGGCCAAGATATTTAGTGCTTGTATCATTACCCCATTTAATCAGGTATATAAATGGAAGTAAAACTCCGCCGGCCTGCTCCCAAAATGAGAATTTGCCGAAAGATCTTAAGAAATCGATGGTTATTCCTATTGCGACTAAAAGGTTGATCGCAGGGATGATCATTAAGACGATCCACCATATCGGGCGGCCGCAAAGTTTGATCATTACATAGATATTATAGATGGGAATGATGGCTTGCCATCCTGCCTCGCCGGCTTTTTCAAATAATTTCCACAGTCCGATGTATGGTAGTACGATGAATATTACAAATACTACAAGGAATAAGATGATGTTCACTTTATATTATTTTGAAGCTAATCTATGTTTTAAATTCCGAAATCAAACATCTGTTCAACAGAAAAGAACCCTTTCTTTCCCTGTACCCATTCTGCAGCTAACACCGCGCCTAACGCGAAACCGTTGCGGTTATGTGCGGTGTGCTTAAACTCTATCATGTCGACCTCTGAATCATATATAACGGTATGCGTACCAGGGATGCTATCAACCCGGAACGATTCAATAAGCAGCTGATCATTCTTTACATTGTCTTCAGCAGCATCGCTTCCTTCTGCGCTCAGGATATTTACCCATTCTTTTTTTGCATCCAGGTTTTCAATAATGCCTTCGGCTATGGTGATGGCAGTTCCGCTTGGCGAATCCAGCTTTTGGGTGTGATGGATCTCTTCAACCTGTACATCATAGTAGTCGTACCTGTTCATCAGTTTGGCCAGTACCTTGTTCACATAAAAGAAAACGTTGACCCCAATACTGAAGTTGGAAGCATATAATAAAGTATTATTGCCTTCACTGCATTGTTTCTTTAGTTCAGGCAAATGTTCGTACCAGCCGGTCGTGCCAACTACGATAGGTACGCCTGCATCAAAGCAATGTTTGATATTGCTGAGTACCGAACCTGGCGTGCTGAACTCTATTACTACATCAGCTTTTTTCAGGTTTTCAATGGTCAGTTCCTGCTGGTTATAAAAATCAATTTTAAGTACAATGTTATGCTTACGGTCGGTAGCTATCTTTTCAATGATCTTACCCATTTTGCCGTAACCTAATAATGCTATATTCATTGTTTATATTCTTCTAATAAACCGCCTAAGGTATGTTATAAATTACTTTGTTGCTTAAACAACCGTAAACATTTTTCGTGTGAATTTATTTGAGCGTAAAGGTAAGCGATACCCCAGGATAGTAGGAGCCAACGCTATTAAAGGCATACGAAGGCTGGCCTATTATCGTTGGCTTAATCTTGAAGCTCAAGTTGTTATCCATGGTATAGCTGCGAATGAACTTGGCATCTACATAGGCATCTATCATTTGTATGCCCCAAAAACCCAGCGTACCCAAGATGCACAGGTCGCGGTTGCGCCGGTAATAGTTGGTAGCGGCATCTATATCAGCGTCCGATACTCCTATAAATTCAGCATTCCGGCCCTGGGTCACCCCATGCTCGCGCAATATATCTTCCTTTAAGAGTAATGAATAATTTTGTTGGTTCCATACCACGCCGTAGATCAGCGAGCCTAAGCCGCCGTATATCAGGGGTAATTTCCACCAGCGATGGTTGTACAACTGGCCCCAGCCGGGAATCATCAGCGAACGCATTACCGCTTTGTGCGGGTCGTGAAGGCTATCGGGGTGATAAACTTTTTCCTTTTTAACACGCGGAACATATTTTTTCGAAGTTGCCGAATCATGCTTTAAAGTTAAGCTGTCGTTTTTACTTTTTGCATGCGAGGTTGTATCCGGCTTTTGCGCATAAGCAGCGAAAGCGAAGCAGATAGCCACCCAACTTAAGAACAGACATTTATACATTATTACCAATCCAGCATTTCAAGGATACGGTTGAGATCATCTTCTGATAAAAAGGGGATCTCAATTGCACCTTTGCCCTGGCTGTTTATTTTTAGTTTTACTTTTGTGCTGAACTTTGATGCCAGGTCGTCCTGTATTTTCTGCACCTGGAATGATAATGGTTCAGGTTGTTTGCCTTCTTTTTTTACCGGTACATGCTGTAAATCGCGTACTAACTCTTCAACTTTCCGGACAGATAATCCATTTTGAATGATCTGCTGATGAAGATATAATTGCTTATCCGAATTTTCAATATTGATCAGTGCCCTTGCATGTCCCATCGTGATCTGCCCGTCGCGGATAGAAGCCTGTATGCTTGGCGGCAGTTTCAGCAAACGCAGGTAGTTGGTAACTGTTGAACGGTTTTTACTTACACGGCCACCCAATTCTTCCTGTTTGAGATTGCACTCATCTATCATACGCTGAAAGCTTAAAGCAACTTCTATGGCATTCAGGTTTTCGCGCTGGATATTTTCTATTAACGCCATTTCCAGCATTTGCTGGTCGTTGGCAGTGCGAACATAAGCAGGTATATTGGTCAGCCCTGCCAGTTTTGAAGCACGCAGGCGACGTTCGCCGGATATCAGCTGGTACTTGTGGGCATTAACTCGTCTTACGGTAATGGGCTGTATCAATCCCTGTAATTTGATAGAATCAGCAAGCTCATTAAGGGCCTCGGTATCAAAATCAGTACGCGGCTGAAAAGGGTTAACTTCTATTTCAGCTATCTTTATTTCATTCACACTGCCCATGGGGTTTAACTCAGGGCTTGTGCTTACATTATTTTTATTCGGAAGTACGTTTACAGAATCATTCAATAGGGCGCTTAATCCCTTTCCCAAAGCATTCCTCTTCTCTGCACTCATTTGTTATATTGTTTCTGTTGTCGCTACTGGTT
The DNA here is from genome assembly GCA_051960695.1 of Mucilaginibacter sp. Taxonomy (GTDB): domain Bacteria; phylum Bacteroidota; class Bacteroidia; order Sphingobacteriales; family Sphingobacteriaceae; genus Mucilaginibacter. The sequence continues at coordinate 5,067 of JBQCEA010000610.1, forward strand.
CATCTTTAAGCATCCCGTTCTTGCGCACAATCTCACGGGCAAGGTTGAGATAGTTGATAGCGCCCTTGCAGTTCGCATCATGCATGATCACTGACATTCCGAAACTGGGCGCTTCGCTTAAACGGGTATTGCGCTGAATAATTGTATCAAACACCATATCCTCGAAATGATTGCGGACCTCTTCAACTACCTGGTTCGACAGGCGCAGCCTTACATCATACATCGTCAATAAAATGCCTTCTATTTCAAGTTGCGTATTTAAACGCGATTGCACGATCTTGATCGTATTTAACAGTTTACCCAAACCCTCCAATGCAAAATATTCACATTGAACCGGGATGATCACCGAATCGGCAGCTGTTAATGCGTTAATGGTGATCAAACCGAGCGATGGTGAACAATCAATAATAATAAAGTCGTATTCGTCCTTTATCGAATCAAATACTGTCTTCATTTTATACTCACGGTCAACCAGATTTATCATTTCTATCTCGGCGCCTACCAGATCGATGTGAGCCGGTAACAGGTCGAGATTAGGTGTTTCTGTTTTCTGAATAGCATCATGAGGATCGGTTGAGTTAATGATACACTCGTAAATGCTGTTTTTTATTGTACGCGGATCATAACCTATACCTGACGTTGAATTAGCCTGCGGATCGGCGTCAACCAGCAGCGTTTTGTACTCGAGCACTGCAAGACTTGCTGCAAGGTTTATTGATGATGTTGTTTTCCCTACGCCACCCTTTTGGTTGGCTAAAGCGATTATTTTACTCATTCTTTGTTCTCCAATTTTATTACAGGATCAGGTTTTATATACTATTTGGACATAAAAACGGGATTTTCTGTTTCCTAAAATAGTATTTTTACCGCCGCTAAAGATACGTATTTAAACAATTCGGAAATCCACAGCTTGTACCAACTTACAAACAAAAAGTAATGATTGAGTTATTGAATTAGTGAATTATTGAATAAGCGTGACAGGTACTAAATCAATAATTCACTAATGCAGACATTCAAAAAAATAATTATTGAG
>JBQCEA010000611.1:0-3384 GCA_051960695.1 Mucilaginibacter sp.
CCAGTCCACTTAGGCTATTCAATTCATCATATTCTTTTTAAAGGATATAGGCGATGTTCATGTGTCTATGGTAATATCCTATAATTCCTTGCATATATATCATAAAAACGGTATCCCAATACCGGATAGATTTGTTAGCAATCAATAAATCTAATCAGTTTATTATTTAATAAGACAATTATAGTGCAGGTAAAGCAGGATCACGCCTGATAAGCATGATGAAACCTCTTTCGCAGATATTATCATAAAAGTTTTAGTAACCAGATGCCTGAAAACATTCAATTAAAAGGAATTACCTGGAATCATAGTCGCGGGTTTGTGCCGATGACTGCCACAGCTCAGCGATTTTCGGAACTCAATCCCGGAGTTGAAATTTCATGGGAAAAGAGATCATTACAGCAGTTTGCTGATCTTTCTATACAACAACTTGCCGAAAGATACGACCTGCTCGTGATAGATCATCCCTGGGCTGGTTTTGCCGCCAAAACAGGGTCAATATTGCCATTCGACAAATATTTATCCGCTGATTATCTGCACGATCAGCAACAAAATACGGTAGGGTATTCATACCAAAGCTATAATTACGATGGGCATCAGTGGGCGTTAGCAATTGACGCCGCTACACCTGTAGCAGCAAGCCGTCCTGATTTGTTGGAAAAACATAACCTGCGCCTGCCAAAAACTTATAATGACCTACTGGGCATGGCAAAGAAAGGTTTGGTTGCTTTCCCTGCTATACCGATCGATTCCCTCATGACATTTTATACATTCTGCTGCTCATTGGGCGAAGATCCTTGTCAGCAGGATGATGCTGTAGTAAGCAGTGCAACCGGCGCAAAGGCATTACAGATGTACCGTGAACTTGCAGTGAATATTGATCAGGCATGTTTTAACCGTAATCCAATACAGATATATGAGGCAATGACCTTAACCGACGATATTGCTTATTGTCCGTTTGCCTATGGATATTCCAATTACTCACGTGAGGGTTACGCACGCAAGCTGCTGTATTTCCATGACATGATAACGCTGAATGGGAAAACCAATTTACGTAGCACGCTTGGCGGTACCGGAATTGCGGTTTCGGCAAACTGTGCCCATATCGAAACAGCTATGAAGTATGCTGAATATGTTGCCTCAGCAGATTGTCAGCAAAGGTTATATACTGATAATGGTGGTCAGCCGGGGCATTTGACCGCATGGGTTAGCGCACAGAATAATCTTAAAACGAGTAACTATTTCGCTAATACATTGCCTGCTTTGCAACGGGCATTTTTGCGCCCGCGTTACTTTGGGCACATGTTTTTCCAGGATCATGCAGGCGATATTGTTCGTAATTATTTGATGGCCGGCGGTAATGAGAAGCAGGTATTAAGAGAAATGAACGATCTGTATCATCAATCAAAACAGAAAGCTGAGTTACATGATGAAACCGCTTGATGGGTTATTAGTGCTGGAGTTTAGCCAGTTTATGGCTGCACCTACGGCGGGATTGCGGCTGGCCGATCTGGGTGCACGTGTGATCAAAATTGAGCGGCCGGTAAAAGGCGAAGCAGGCAGGCAAATTGCTATCCGTAATATCTTTGTGAATGGCGATAGCCTGGTTTTCCATACTATTAATCGCAATAAAGAATCTTACGCTGCCGATCTGAAAGATCCCGCCGATCTGGAAAGTATAAAAAAGCTGATCAGCAAAGCAGATGTTATCACCCATAATTTCAGGCCGGGGGTAATGGAAAAGATCGGCCTGGACTATGGATCTGTCAAAGCGATCAATCCGCGTGTTATTTATGGCATAGTGACGGGCTACGGCAGTAAGGGCCCCTGGGCTTCTTTGCCGGGACAAGACCTATTGATCCAGTCCTTGTCGGGCCTGGCTTTTCTTTCGGATACAAGCGATGCCGGGCCTGTGCCTTTTGGCTTGGCCACTGCGGATATGATATGCGGAGCGCATTTCGTACAGGGAATTTTAGCTGCGCTGATCAAACGGGCAAAAACAAATACAGGTGCACTGGTTGAAGTAAGCTTGCTTGAATCAACGCTTGATCTGCAATTCGAAGTCATCACAACCTTTTTAAATGACGGCGGCAAATTACCACAGCGTAGTAGGATAAGGGGTAATGGGCATCCTTACCTAAGTGCCCCTTATGGCATATATAAAACCAGCGACAATTACCTTGCCCTTGCTATGGGCAATCTGTTAAAGATCGCTTCGGTTTTAGGAGTTGATCTGCCTGAAAAATATACTGCTAAAAATGCCTGGTTTGAGTTTCGCGATGAAATAATGCAATTACTGGCCGCGAAGATCAGTCAAAATACTACCGAGGAATGGCTCCGGATATTGGAAGCCGAAAGTATATGGTGTTCCGCAGTGCTGACCTATAAAGAAAGTTTGGAGCATGAAGGGTACGAGGTACTTGGAATGAAGCAGGATGTGACCCTGCCAGATGGCAGCAGCCTGAGCACCACGCGGTGCCCCATCCGTATTAATGGACAGAAGTTATATTCAAACATTGCCGCACCGCGCCCTGGTGCGCATACGGCTTTGATCGATCAGCAATTTAATTTGAAGGAACATGAAACCGCTTGAAGATTATTTGATCGTTGATTTTAGCCAGTTTCTGTCGGGGCCATCAGCAAGTCTTAAGCTTGCCGATCTTGGGGCGCGTGTGATCAAAATAGAAAGACCTGCTACCGGAGATATTTGCCGCCATCTTTACACATCAAATGTGGTTATGAACGGCGAGTCATCCGTTTTTCATGCCATCAACCGCAATAAAGAAAGCTTTGCGGCAGATATTAAAGACGAAGCCGACCGGGAAAAGATCAGGGAATTGCTCAAACAAGCCGATGTGGTGATGCATAATTTCCGTCCGGGAGTTATGGAACGTCTGGGGTTTGACTATGAAAGTGTAAAGCAACTGAATCCGGCTGCGATTTATGGTGAGATATCCGGCTATGGCAATGAAGGCCCATGGAAGGATAAACCTGGTCAGGATTTGTTACTTCAATCCTTATCCGGCCTTACCTGGCTCAGCGGCAATGCCGGAAGCCCTGTACCAATGGGTTTGTCTATTATTGATATGCTGGCAGGTAATCATTTAGCACAAGGGATTTTGGCTTGCTTACTTAGGCGTACGATCAGCGGGGAAGGTGCATTAGTGCAGGTGAGTATGCTTGAATCGGCTTATGATTTTCAATTCGAGGCCATTACAACATACTATTACGACGGTAAACTGCCCGAACGCTCCGAAAAGAACAATGCGCACGCGTATCTCGGGGCGCCTTATGGCATATACCAAACGGCAGACGGCTTTTTGGCTTTAGCAATGGGTTCGATACCACAATTAGGACAGTTGCTGCAATGTGAACCGTTGTTGGCTT
>JBQCEA010000612.1:0-2690 GCA_051960695.1 Mucilaginibacter sp.
AAATCAAAACGTTAATGCTAATAATACTACCGGTAATGGCTTGTTCTTCGGGCATACACACTTATTTTTTGTGCAGTGCATTGCCTTGGTAGCAACTTCGCTTTTCTCATTCTTTGGGTCACTGTTATTGCTGAAAATAACCGATATGATATCGCCACTGCGTGTATCAGCTGAGGAAGAGGAGATCGGTCTTGATATTAGTCAGCACGGCGAGAAGTTATAATAGATGTACACCTTTGAAAAATCCCGATAGCCTTAAAGTTATCGGGATTTTTTATTTATAAAGCTTAAATTAGATCATCCAAAGATCTCATCATGAAAAAATATGCACTTATCGCCATTTTAAATTTGCTCTGCATTCTCACCGTGCAGGCCCAAAACAGTTCGCCAGATAGCGGTGTGTTCCTGTTGCACAAATTCCAGCAGCATATTGGTAAAGAAACTTATTATATCAGTAATAGTAAGGATACTGTTATTTATAAGGATGACTTCAAGTTTGTCGATCGCGGCTCTGCAGTTCCCTTGAAATCTGAATTGAAGGTAAACAAGCAAACAGAACCTTTCGGACTGACTATTAAAGGAAGTGTAGCACGTAGTGCCACCATAAATGATAAGATCAGCATTAAAGGCGGAATAGCGCATGTTAAGGTTGACGATTCGGTATATGATAAGAAGCTAAAACTTTTAACCTTCCCTATTGCTGGTTACGCGCCAACTATCGTTCAGCAAATATTATTGCAATATTGGGAAAAACATCGCCGCCCAGCCAATATCAATATTTTACCGACGGGGTCAGTACAGATAAAGCAGGACGGATTAGATACGCTCAATTTTGAGAATAAGCCATTAGTGTTAAAAAGGTTTACCATAGGCGGACTGATATGGGGGAATGAATTTGTATGGACCGACAATCAAGGTTCAGTGGTATGTATTATTACCAATGATGCTGAGTTTGATAAATTCGAATCGGTACGCGAACAGTATGAATCCTTGTTGCCGACGCTTATCGGTAAAACAGCTACCTATAGTATGCGTCTCTTCAGCAAATCGGGCTCAGTAAACAGCAGGATCGAAAAGCTAATCGCTATAAAAGGAGGTACGGTGATTGATGTGGTTAATGAGAAAACCATACCGAACGCGGTAGTTGTAATCGAAAGCGGTGTTATTAAAAAAGTGGGCAAAGCAGGCGAGGTTACCATACCTGCGGGCGCGAAGGTCATTGACGCTAAAGGGAAAGTATTGCTGCCCGGTTTGTGGGATATGCACGCACACTTTGAACAGGCAGAATGGGGGCCTGCTTATCTGGCCGCTGGGGTGACAACAGTTCGTGATTGCGGTAATGAGTTCGATTTTATCAATGCTATTAAAGATGCCATCGACCAGGGCAGGGGTGTTGGCCCTCATATATTAAAGGCGGGTATTATAGATGGTAAAGGTCCGTATGCTTTGGGTATTATCCAGGCAGATACCAAAGATGAAGCTATTAAAGCTGTAGATCGGTACAAAGAAAATGGTTTTGTACAGATCAAGATTTACAGCTCGGTGAAGCCGGCTATTGTAAAAGCCATTTGCGACGAGGCGCATAAGCAAGGTTTAACCGTTACCGGGCATATTCCCATTGGCATGACTTTGCAACAGGCGGTAGATTCTGGTATGAATATGGTGAACCATGTGCAATACGTGTATTCCATCATGAAGCGTAATAAAGGCATGGTTGATTTTAACGACCCACAAAGTGTTGATGCTATTAATTATATCAAGCAGCATAATGTAGTGATCGACCCAACTCTCGGCGTATTTGAAATGAGTTTCCGCAATGTCAAGGATGATATTACCATTATGGAGCCTGCCTTTTATACGCTGCCATTACCTTTGCAAGCCTTGCTAAAAAACACCGGACAGGATTCAACAGGCGCGGTAAAGTTTAAGCCTGTTTATGAAAGTATGGTCATGATCGTTAAGAAGCTGCATGACGCAGGGGTAACCATTGTGGCCGGAACCGATCAGGGTTTCCCCGGCTTTAGTGTTGCCCGCGAACTGGAACTATATGTTCAGGCTGGTTTAACACCGGCTGACGCCATTCAAACAGCTACTATTACACCGGCAAGAGTGATGAATATCGACAAAGCAACCGGTTCAATTGAAGAGGGCAAGCAAGCTGACCTGATCATTATTGACGGTGACCCTTTGAAAAATATCAGGGACATCCGTAACGTAACAACAGTTATAAAAGATGGGCAGATATATAATCCCGGTGTACTGCACCGAATGGTTGGTTTTAGCAGATAAGTACTGTCATGCAAAAAGCTGCTCTTAAATAAGAGCAGCTTTTTTTATCGACAGGAATGTGGGGCTATTTTACATGTATCACTTCTAAGAAGTCGATTGACCTGGCTGGGCCTTCTCCTGCGTCTGGATATTGTGCAGTAATATTCATTAACACAACATCGCCAGACCTCGCGTTTGCCGGGATCTCACCTGTCACCTCAAAGGATATGTCCTGCTCCCTGCCATCAGGAAAGATGTGCCACTGATTAGGCCCCTTCTCTTCAATTTTCGCACCATCCTTTACAGCAAGCCTGGTTTTGAGAGCTAAAGGATTAAACTTCCTTTTGATCTCGGGCAAGAGGTAAAGCGGAATGCTATTTTTAGCTCCAACAAAATTCAACACTTTTTCTAATTCCCTAACA
>JBQCEA010000613.1:0-2095 GCA_051960695.1 Mucilaginibacter sp.
ATTATGTTTGCCCTGGCAAAAAAAAACACAGTGATCAACGTTTGCCAGATCAATTACCAAGGCGAGCAGGTTTATAACGGCGTCAGGTATTGCTTTGTAAATTTCACATCAAAATACACTTACTTTCCGCGCAAGTTTAACCGGTTTGTTAAAAGCCTTGATCCGGATGTGGCTTTTGTGCAGGGTATGCATACTCCCCTGCAATTGATCCAGCTAAAAGTTATGCTGGGCAGCAAAACCCGGATAATAGTACAGCACCATGCCGAAAAACCGTTTACCGGCATCAAAAAATACCTGCAACGCTTTGCCGGGCGGTTTATTGACGCTTATTTATTTGCTTCGCACGAAATTGGCCTGAATTGGGTACAAAAAGGCAATATTGCTTCTCCGCAAAAGATACACGAGGTAATGGAGGTTTCGTCGGTATTTAAGCCGATGGATAAAAGCGAAGCCCGGAAAAAAACAGGAGCCACCGACGGTATTATATTTCTGTGGGTAGGGCGGCTTAATGACAATAAAGACCCGTTAACTGTAGTCAAAGCATTTGTAAGATTTGCAGAAAGCCAGCCTAATGTGCGGTTGTACATGATCTATCATACAGAGGAATTGTTGCCGGAAATTCGTGAATTACTGAGTTCCTTAATTCAAAAAGATGCTGTAAAACTGATCGGCAAGGTACTGCACAGCGAATTGCAATATTGGTTTAACAGCGCGGATATTATCCTCTCCGGCTCGCATTATGAGGGTAGCGGAACGGCCATTTGCGAGGCCATGTCATGCGGGTGCATGCCTTTGGTTACAGATATTCCTTCATTTAGGATGATAACCAATAATGGCAAATGCGGCCTGTTATATGAACCGGGCAATGAAGATGCTTTGTTGGCCGCACTGGAACAAACTCAGTATATCGACATCAAAGAGAAACAAGCTGAATCACTTAACTATTTCAAAAGCAATTTATCGTTTGAAGCTATTGCGAAAAAAATTCAGGCCATAGCCGGTTCTTTATAACCAAACAGGTCCATCATGGCTTTTACGCTGTCTTTTATCAAATAAGGCGCTACAGGGTTATTGCCGTCAATTGGTCTTTTTAACAGTTTAGCCACTACTTCTACCATATCCGACTGTGACTTTGCGATGTGCCAGTTTTTGATCTCTGTATTCATCGGTTTCACCAAACTTACTACCTGTGCACCTGCGTACAATGCCTCCAAACATACTGCGCCAAAACCTTCATAAGCTGAAGGATGTACAAATATCTTACTGCATTGCATCAGTTTTAATACTTCAGCATGGGGCTGCTCACCCGGTAAGGTAATGTATTCTTCCAGGCCAAGGTCGCTGATCATGGTTTTCAATCGTTGCATTTCCGGTCCGCCGCCGCAAACAGTTGCTTTTATATTAGGGAATTGTCCTTTCAGGCTATTCACCAGCTCAACGATCATATAAAACTGCTTCAGGAGGATTAATGAACCTGCTCCAAGAATATCTATATCACGTTCTGCTGACTGTTTTCCGAACATTGCCGGATCGATACCCGGCGGAATAACATGCTGTGGAACGATGCCATAATTTTTACCGAAATGACTGGCAATGAAATCAGACAACGCAATGAGCGACGAACCCTGCGGCCTGATCAGTTTCACATAGCGGTTCCCTTTTTTGGCATCCTGTCCCAGTATCCAGGAAAAATGCCGGAGATTTTTGCGTTTCGCAAATCTACTGCCTATCAGCGCGCAATCGCCCAGCCAAAAGCTTAAAATACCCACAATGTGCCGTTCATCATTGAGTTTGCGGAGCTTTACCCTGATCTTACGCCAGTTAAGTATCCGGCTAATGCCGCCTTTATTGCTCCCGCCAAAAGCAAACACCTGGACACCGTTCCATTGGTATTTGGCAGCTTTAAAAGGATATTCAAAAGCCAGTACAACGATCTCTAATTTTGGGAAGGTTCTTTTCAGGTTTTTAACAAATACCTGTTGCGGCGGTACGCAGGTTGTGTCGGCTTCATTTTTGGGGAAGCCTGGACTCAGGATGATGAGTGTATCAGCCTTATTCATTGAATGATGCGAGCTTGTTGCAATAAGACAAGCTT
>JBQCEA010000614.1:0-2585 GCA_051960695.1 Mucilaginibacter sp.
ATTTGCAGGATCACAGGTACTTTATCTTCGTTAGATAGTTCCTTAATATTTTGCGGATTTATCCCGGTTACTGTGCCATGCAGCAATGGTCTGTCAGGTTCCAGGTCAAAGCGTTCTACGTCTAGCATGCCACGGTCGCTGGTATCCATTACAACAGGTATTTGCAATTCGCGGGCTTTATACCGCAGCATGATCTTGATGTCCAATCCGTCGCATTCATCAACCATAATATCCAATTTTCCGCCGCCGGTGAAAAATTGATCCATATTAGCGTCGGTCAGGCCGTCGAAGTAGCAGGTAACCTTCAGATATGGGTCTATTTCGGCAATCTCGCGCGCTGCTATCACTACTTTTGGCACACCAAGATTATGCACCCCTGTTCGTATGCGGTTAAGATTGCTCAGCTCCAATATATCAAAATCGGCAAGGCGCAATTCACCGAAACCTCTTTCCATAGAAAGCGTAAGCGCAATGGATTGCCCAACTGAAAGGCCAACAATGCCGATCTTTTTGGTAGCCAGCAGGTCCCTTTCCTGCCTGGTTATTTTATATTGATTACGGTTGGTACGTACTTCTATAAACTCATCTTCATCAAGCAAGTGCACCAGGCGGCGGCTCCAGGGATAATATGCCCAAACGCCATACTCGTTAATGCTTGTGCCGTTAAGATGCTGAGCAATAAGCCCTTCATACTCCTCGGGTTTTATCCTTACCCATGGCCGCTGGCTTTTGATCAGCTCGCGCAACTGCCCTTCTATCTCATCCGACACAAAAAGAGCTGCCCCGCTGGATAAGAGTTTATCGTAGGTTTGCTTATCGTCGGCGTTGGTCAGCCTTAAAAGAAGCGGAGCATAAATATTACCTGGTTTTTCGGGACTTGCGATAAGTTCGTCTATGTTTCTCATAAATAATAAGCAAATATAATTTAATTAACAGGAAAAGTGCTTAAGTATCAAACACCTGAATATTATAATAAGTTTAACCTGAAATCACTCCAGTCACTTTCCAAAAAGGTTTTTTGGGCGTTTGCTATGGTTTCTTGCAGGTCCCATTGATCAAGGTTAGGGATCTGGAGCTCATAATGTATCTCTATCGATTTTTTGCGTAATACCTCGGTACGCACCAGGTTCATGCTTTCCCGCAGCTTCAATATAGCAGCACGGTCCTCTTCCTGTGCCGTGCTAAGCGTATCGATATTTTCATGCAGCATGGCGGTTGCCACCAGGTCCATTTTAGGGTAATAAAATGTACCGCTGTTACCGATGCTGGTTTCCTTATGGTAACCCACACTTTCGGCCATGGCAACAGTATATTGGGCACATAATGCAAAAAGAGAAGTTAAGCCGATCTGGGTAGAAATAGCCACTGCAGCGCGCGTCAGAAAGATACTGCCGATACCATAACCGGCTATTTCGCGCGAATTCCATAAACCGCATATCTCGCCGGTACCATATTGGGCATATTTCCAAACCAGGTTCAGAACAGATGGGTCTAAATTAGCTGTGGCTTGTTCAATGGGGAGGGGCTCGCTTCCGCCGGCGACGTGTACGCGTGCACCACCATATACTTTTTTGCCATCGAGTGATTCAACAATAATAACGAATGCGGCGGGGTTTTGTGTCCACTCGTGCTTGGATGAAGTTACTTTGGTTACACCGATGCTGGTTAACACATGGGTGTGCCCTTCAACAAATAGTTCGCATGCTGCAGGATCATCTATTGCCCGGAAAGCTCTTAACCTGACTACCGGTTTTTCCCTGTTCAAACCCTGGTCCATTGTATTAATTAACAGCCATTCCTCCTGATGGGTTTATCACCTGCCGGCGTATTACTATTGAGGATGATGGCTTTTTAGCTTTGTACATTTTCGCCAATCCGGAGCAAATTGGTCTGCCGGCGCTTAACCGGTTAAAAAAATAAATTCTTGTCAATACAAAGTATCCCATTGGATCTGAATTATACCCGCCCCGCACCACATGCTTATTTATTCAATAAGCCTACTAATTGTTTAAAGTTAAGTTGATTAACGAATAATAAACCGCAGTTTATTACTGATGAGGTTAAGGTAGCACAAATATACACACTTTTACGGAAGCATACCTAACGGAGTTTGCTTTAAACGAAATTTATGCGCCTGATTATTAGCACGAAATAGAAATTTTTCTTATGCGGGAGGCTTAATGTGTACAGTTGACATATAAAATGATCTGAAAGTCTTTAATAAACATTTTTTATAATAACACGGCCATTATGCACTGTAAGCGGCAGCCATAAGTAATCCGATTTTTCAAGATCGAGTTTGTTCCACCTGTCAGCCATGAAGATCAGCTTGCCTGACCCACCCTGAACCACAAAAACAAAAGTGCTTTGCGCATTGAACGTAGTTTCGGCGCCGGAACCCTGGCAAGGGTTCCCAAATTCTTTGTATGGGCCAAGTGGTTTGCTGGCTACTGCATACATAGCTCCATTGGGCGACCAACCCGTACACGACGATGTGATAAGATAGTACTTACCATCCCTTTTGAAAAGGGCAGGTGCCTCGCGCCTGCGGTTGATGAGGATGCGGCTATAGGTTGGGGTAGGAC
>JBQCEA010000615.1:0-3675 GCA_051960695.1 Mucilaginibacter sp.
CGGAAGGTACGGGTTGGCGCAAACTCGCCTAACTTATGTCCTACCATGTTTTCGGTTACGTACACAGGGATAAATTTGTTACCGTTGTGTACTGCAAATGTATGACCAACGAAATCAGGAGAGATCATGGAACGACGAGACCATGTTTTTACAACTGATTTCTTATTTGATTCATTCAGTGTCGTAACCTTTTTCTCCAGGTTATGATCGATATACGGTCCTTTTTTAATTGAACGTGCCATTATTTCTTCCTTCTTTCAATGATGTAACGGTCAGATGTTTTCTTTTTGTCGCGGGTTTTAAAGCCTTTAGCCAAAAGACCCTTGCGTGAACGCGGATGGCCACCTGATGCCCTTCCTTCGCCACCGCCCATCGGGTGATCTACCGGGTTCATGGCAACGCCACGAACTCTTGGACGACGGCCCAACCAGCGTTTTCTACCGGCTTTACCTAAACGCTCATTGGCTTTTTCAGAGTTTGAAACGGTACCAATGGTAGCCAGGCAAGTTGCCAGGATCATACGGGTTTCGCCTGAAGGCAATTTGATGATGGCATATTTACCATCGCGTGCTGAAAGTTGTGCGTAAGTACCTGCACTGCGTGCGATGGTACCGCCCTGGCCCGGGTTCAGCTCGATGTTGTGGATGATCGAACCCAGCGGAATGCTCTTCAATGGAAGAGTATTGCCAACTTCAGGTGCTACACTCTCGCCTGATACTACAGTTTGTCCAACTGTTAAGCCCTCAGGAGCGATCATATATCTTTTTTCACCATCAGCGTATACTAATAAAGCGATACGTGCTGAACGGTTTGGATCGTACTCAATAGTGGTAACCTTCGCGGGAATGTCGAATTTGTTACGCTTGAAGTCGATCAGTCGGTATGATTTCTTGTGTCCCCCACCGACATAACGCATGGTCATTTTACCGGAATTGTTACGACCGCCTGATTTCTTGTACGATACAACCAGTGACTTCTCAGGCACATTTGTTGTAACGTCAGAGTAATCAGCACCTACTCTGAAGCGGGTGCCGGGCGTAACCGGTTTAAATCTTTTAACTGCCATCTCTGTTTTTATATATTGCTATAAAAATCTATTACTTCGCCGTCTTTCAACGTAATGATCGCTTTTTTGTAAGTTGCGGCACGGCCGGTAACTATACCTGCTTTGGTATTGCGACTTTTCAGTTTTCCAACGTACTTCATGGTGTTTACAGCTACGATGTTTACACCATACATCTTTTCAATAGCTTCTTTAATTTGAAGCTTGTTAGCCCTATGATCAACTTTGAACGCATAGCGATTTAGTTTCTCAGTAAGCTGAGTTACTTTTTCAGTAAGTAAGGGTTTCTTTAAAATTTCCATATTACTTAGCTAATGCTTCCTCCAAAGTTTTAACTGCACCTGTAGTAAGTAAAAGTGTACCGGCATTTAACACATCATAAGTGTTAAGCTGATCGGCAGTGATCACTTTGCTTTTCTTCAGGTTACGGCTTGATAAATACACATTGTTGTTTGCAGCAGGCAATACCAGCAGTGTTTTTACATCACTTACGTTTAAGTCTGCTACCAGCTTTACATAGTTTTTGGTTTTTACGCTTTCGAAAGTGAAATCTTCCAATACTACTATGCTGTTATCTTTTGCTTTATATGATAAAGCTGATTTACGGGCCAGTGATTTAAGCTTCTTGTTCAATTTAAAGCTGTAATCGCGCGGCTGCGGACCGAATACACGGCCACCACCATTAAACAAAGGTGATTTGATACCGCCTGCGCGTGCACCGCCTGTACCTTTTTGTTTGTATAGTTTGCGGGTTGAACCTGCAATTTCGTTACGCTGTTTTGCTTTATGTGTACCCTGACGCTGGTTAGCTAAAAACTGCTTAACGTCAAGATAGATAGCGTGGTCGTTTGGTTCGATACCGAATACGGATTCAGGAAGCTGCACCTTGGCACCTGTTTCTTTACCTGATACATTTAATACTTTAACTTCCATCTTATTTATCCACTATTACGAATGAACCCTTAGCTCCAGGTACTGAGCCTTTAACTACTAACAAGTTCTGCTCAGGATAAACCTTCAAAACCTCAAGGTTCTGAACTTTAACACGAACATTACCGGTTTGACCAGCCATACGCATACCCTTAAATACGCGTGAAGGCCATGACGAGGCACCCAATGAACCTGGCGCACGTAAACGGTTGTGCTGACCGTGAGTTTGCATACCCACACCGCCAAAACCGTGACGTTTTACCACACCCTGAAAACCTTTACCCTTTGAGGTACCAACCACATCAACAAAATCGCCGCTCGCAAAAATGTCCACGGTAACAGTGTCACCTGGATTTTTTTGATCTTCGAAAGTTTTGAATTCAACCAGTCTGCGTTTAGGCGTAGTACCGGCTTTTTGGAAATGACCTTTTAAAGGAGCAGAGGTATTTTTTTCTTTTTTCTCGCCGAAAGCCAACTGAACTGCGGCGTAGCCGTCTGTTTCTACAGACTTAACTTGCGTCACAACACAAGGACCAGCTTCGATTACTGTACAGGGAATGTTCTTGCCTGACTCGTCGAAAATACTGGTCATACCCACTTTTTTACCAATTATTCCTGACATTTTCTATTTTGTTTGTGCCCATCGAAGCAGTAGGGCTTCGTTCAAGGCATATTAAATCCCCTCGAAAGGGACGGCAAAGATAGAAATTTTAGATTAACTCTCAAATAGTTGCGGAATTATTTTTTTAAATTTATTTGAGTGATTGGTTGGGTTGGTTGGGAGGGTAGTTGAATAGGTTGATTGAGTTGATTAAGAGAATGGTTGATTGGGTTAGTAATAGCCCGTTTAGGCGCCCACACTTGAACCTTGAATTGTATCGTTAAGTATGACGCTTAACATAGCGGGTAATTATAGCATCATAAAGAGTAAATAATTATATTTACTACATGAACGTTCCTAAAACCTTTATTGCATTACTTGTGGGCATGCCATGCATTATCAGTGCACATGCCCAGGATACAACCAAAACTAAACCGCCTATTTTTGCTGTGTTTGACATTGAACCAGCTTTCCCTGGCGGAGCAAAGGCTTTTAATAAATACATAGCATCCAACCTCAAATATCCGACTGTAGCACGGTTACTTGGCCTCACCGGAAAAGTATATCTGACATTTATTATTGAAAGGGATGGTACTGTTACTAACGTAAAACCTGTAAAATGTCTTGGTGCAGGCTGTGAGTCGGAAGCTGTAAGAGTGGTTTCCATGTCGCCAAAATGGAACCCGGGTTCTCAGAATGGACGCGCAGTAAGAGTTGCGTATATGGTACCTATAACTTTTTATTTTGAAGACGATC
The DNA here is from genome assembly GCA_051960695.1 of Mucilaginibacter sp. GTDB lineage: Bacteria > Bacteroidota > Bacteroidia > Sphingobacteriales > Sphingobacteriaceae > Mucilaginibacter. Next base: position 3,351 of record JBQCEA010000615.1, read on the forward strand.
CGGGAAAAACTGCCTTGAAAAAACTGCGGAAATCAGAATATGGCTTTGCATTTTTTATAAACGGACAAACCTATTCGCTTGATGAGGCACAGCAAATATTAGGTAAATCATTTGATCCCGCCACTATTGAAACAGTTGAGGATCTCGATGATCCCAAATATGTTGTTCCTGGCAAAACGGCGAACTACCTGGTGATAATGAAAAACTGACAACAGATATTATTCCAACTCGAAACCTACATTACTGCTGTATATCCAGAAGTAGATCTGCACAACCGAATCTGGCCAGCCGTATTGCGAAAGCTTGCTCATGGTAGAGCCTACTA
>JBQCEA010000616.1:0-11025 GCA_051960695.1 Mucilaginibacter sp.
ATACAATGAGCAAGCTGTCTACCTTCTTTTCATTCCCAAGCCCAAAATGCAGCTTAGGTTCAACCGATGACTGAAAACCCCTCGTAAGCATCAATTGTTCATATTGGATTTGCTTACCATTAAAAACGTAAGCCTTTGCACCTATTCCGAAACGATTATCCTGACGGCCAATGAACCGAATACTAAGAAAATGGCTGCTCTTAGAGAGGTTTTTGTAAATGCATGCCACATGGTTCATGTTGTTGGTTACCAGGTCTAAGTTGCCATCATTATTTAGGTCGGCATACGCAGCGCCGTTGGACAGCATCGTATCGCGCATGCCCCAGGCATGGCTTTCATCAATAAATTTTTCACTTTTTGTCCCTTTGAAAATATAACTATGCACTGCGCCCGGCGGAATTTTTTCAATCGCTTCATTGTCCATTCCATGCCCATGTTGTAGTGAAGTTTGTACAAGCATGTTCGAAATAAAACTGATATAATCCATATCAGTTGGCCGCCTCTTTATCCCATTCGCTATAAAAAGGTCCTTTATACCATCATTGTCATAATCAGCAAGCAAAGGGCTCCAGCTCCAATCCGTTGCAGCAACGCCGTCCATCAAGCCAACCTCGCTAAATGCTTCCGCATTACCCAGGTTCTTTTGCAAACAATTTCGAGAGTATTGATATTGAAAGCCGCCATCAAGTATTTTATATTTATACTGGTCGTAGGATTCATCACCGGCGTAGGTTTTTAATATTTTTTCGTCGGCAGGTAACATATCTGCCGTTACTATATCCAGTTGACCGTCATTGTTAAAATCGGCAATATCATTACCCATACTGAAGCGGCTGTAATGATTAAAATGTTTAGCTCCGGCTTCGGTAAATGTGCCATCATGATTATTGATATAGTAATAATCGTTCTCGTGAAAATCATTGCCAACATAAATATCATCCCAGCCGTCATTATTTAAGTCGCCGACGGCTATCCCCAGGCCGTAACCCAAAGCGCTGCTATAAATACCTGCTTTTTGGGTAACATCTGTAAAATGTCCGCCGGTGTTCATAAACAACCTGCTGCCAGCTAACTTATTTGGCTTGAGACGCAAAGTGGTATCACCATAAGTATCTACAGAGTGATTAGACTGATTCAGCAGAAAACAGTCCAGCTTACCATCGTGGTTAAAGTCAAAAAATGCTGCCTGCGTTGAAAAGCCGGAAAAATCAAGCCCATATTCAGCAGACCGTTCAGTGAACGTACCATCATGATTGTTGATATAGAGCATATTATGCCCATTAAAACCTAACTTACCCGATACTGCACATACATAAATATCCAGGTAACCATCATTGTTCACATCAGCCATCGTAACGCCGGTACACCAGTCGGCGTTTCCTGCCACACCGGCTTTGGCAGTAATGTCCTCGAACTTGTAATTGCCCTTATTGAGGTAGAGTTTGTTGCCTCCCTTTTTATTAGAGGTGAAAAATACATCTGGCAAGCCGTCATTGTTAATGTCGCCTATGGCTACCCCGCCACCATTATAAAAGTAGAGGTAATTTAAAATACCAGGATAGTCGCTGTCACTTAGTTTATTATTGAAAGTAATACCTGTTTGAGCCGAATCAAGCAATTGAAAAAGAGGTGGTTCTGTTTTGGCATGATGGCATGCCGTAGTAAAAAGAATTGCAGCAATGTTTAGCAATGAAAGTAAATAAAAACCTTTCCTGCTGAGGCTTAATTTAGTACAAAAACCTGACATTAGTTTCAATTCTGTTAGAGATTCAATTTGGAATAAACCTAATGCAGTTAAGGAAAGGTGAACGATTGTTTTTATAAATAGCCCTGAATCTCATTAGTGCAAATTTTAGGTATTAATCGGTTTTTAAAAGTATTGAATAATGCTGAACAAATCAAGCTTTAAACGCTAAAAAAACGCACAATTCAGCTTAAAAAATAGACTTTTTTGTATTTTCGATGTCGTTATAAATCCCTGCTTCTAAATGAAAAGAAAATTTATCCTGGTACTACTTATACTGATCGTTATATGTTCTTTTTTTATTCCTGTAAATCAGCAAAAAGATATCTCCATAAATGCTCCCTTTCTTAATGTTTACACAGACCTGCTCACTCCTGTGAAATGGGGGAAATGGCGTACCGACCTTCGTAACGCTATTGATAAAGACTCTGCGAGTATATCAACGAGAAAGGGTAAAAATACATTCGATATAAAATATCCCGGCTCTGCCATTAGTGTGAATTTTGAAGGCAGCATATTTAATATCCATGAAGATAGGGGAAACGGTTCTGTAAACTATAGTTATACGGTAGTGCCCGACAGTTCTGAAAAAAAGACATTGATCGGTGTAAGTAAAAAAGCTTCTGTAATCGGATTTCTCATCAATCAATTCCGGAAAGATCCATTTGCTGATACTCATGTCAATGACCTTAAAGCATTCTGGGAAACAGACAGTTTGCGCTATGGTTGTAAGATCACTAAAATTGGAGTACCGGATGCAAATCTGATCGAAATGAAAAAGAAGGTGCCAGCGAAAGACAAATTTACTTACGCCGGCAAAATGAGGGCCGATTTAGAACAGTATATGCATACACATAACCTTAAACAAATGCAGCCCATATTAGCTCAGTTTTTAAGGCTTGGCAAAGATTCGACAGAAGTCAATGTCGGTTTTTTTGTTGATAAAAAGGTTATGCCCGGTAATGGTATTACCTATGCACATATGCCCAAAGGCGGACCATTATATGTTGCACAATTTATGGGGCCATTCAACAAAAGACAAAAGATATATGCCGGTCTCCGCCAATATTTTACCGATCATTTATATCAGTCGGCAATTTTACCGGTTGAAATGTACCTCGACAATAAACTTCCCACATCTGATACCGATAAAGTGCATGTTCAGGTAAATTTTACAACCTTTTTTTAACCCATTATTTTACACCCGGCTTGAATAGCTGCAAAGCATCATTATTACGAGCGACAATTATCTCTTTGCTGCTTTTTGTGTTGATTACGGCCGCATCCCGTACTTCGCCTGTTACAAATAATCCGCTTTTTGTCGTTGGCAGATAATCGAAGCCATGATTTTTATTGCCCAGGAATACTACCCCATAGTTAGCATCATATCGGCCAACCTCTGGTTTTACCCCGTAAAAATTACCACCTAAAAAGAGGTCTTTTATTCCATCGTTATTAATATCAGTTACCAATATGCTGAATACCGGCGAGAATTGGGCGCGTATAGGCAATGGTTGCATTGTAAAGCTTCCCCTGCCATTATTGTAAAACACACATGTTTGGGATTGTTGCACAGTCAAAACCGACGCCTTTTCCAACTCTTCTGATGTAAATATCTCATCGATCCCTTTTCCTGCATAAGAATCATACCGATAAAACTTCTTTTTCAAATAGGGCAGCTGCTTAATTATATCATCATGTAAATTAAACGGATATGCTTTGCCGTCTGATTTATAGTAAACCGGTATACATTCCACTTGCCCATTATTATCGAAGTCGGACACATACAATTTTGCCGGATGGTCCTCGTCTGCCTTAACTTTTGAGTTCAAACCATTATTACCTGCTATCAGATCAGGTTTACCATCACCATTAATGTCTGCAACTGTAAGGCAATTCCACCAGCCTGAGGAATTCGCTATTTCGCCTGTCTTTTTAAGCTGACCATTCACATATTTTAAGATCGTTACAGGCATCCAGTCACCAACAACTACCAGTGAGTTCTTACCTGTACCGTCAATATCAACCCATTGTGCATCGGTAACCATACCCAATTTCAACAGGTCAGGCGCTAAGGTTGCAGTAACATCCGTGAAATTTCCGTGCCCGTCATTCCTTAATAATTTACTTGACGGAATAAGGCCATAAGCGCCTGGGACACTCCTGCCGCCAATGAAAAGATCGCCATTGTTATTATTCAGCCGCACGCAAGAAGCATTGATGGAGACAAGCGGCCAGCCGGTAAACTTACGGGTAAAGTTTCCTTTGCCATCATTTTCATATAAACGAGCCAACAAGTTAAGCGAGCCTTCTCTTTCTTGGTTACCACCAGACACAACTACAAGGTCCATGTCACCATCATGGTCCGCATCAAAAAACAAAGCGCCTATATCTTCGCTGTTTTTATCCTGAACGAACGCATGTTGCTGACTTTGTACAAATGTTCCGTTAGGCTGTTGGATGAAAAGTTTCGCCGTATCGCCTGCGGCCCCACCCATGAAGAAATCCTGGAGTCCATCGCCATTTACATCTGCAACGGCCAACTTGGGCCCTTCTGTCGACAGCATTTTGGGTATAAGGCGCTGTTCATCAAAATCTTTGTAATCATTTTCTTTATGATATATATCGCCTTTAAATGATCCGGCAGTTACATTATTATAATAAGGTTTTGGCATCACCTTGCCGGGAACATAAGGCAACTGCGCATCGGATTCTTTTAAAGTGATCGTAGTGTTGGCATTGATACTTTTCATTACCTGCATTTTCATGTCAGGCCATGTAACTATCAGGCTATCCACTTTGTTATAGGCGCCAAGGCCGAAATTCAATACAGGTTCACTACTGCTTTCAAAGCCGCGTGTCGGCATTTGTTCTAACAACTGCTGCATTCCATGGGTGTAAATAGAAACCTTTGCACCAATGCCAAAGGTATTCATTCCGCTACCTTTAAGACTTACTTTTAAATAGTGAGCATGAGTCCGCTCTGAGGTCATGTTACGATAGATGAATGCCTGGCCATTTTCATTATTCACAACCAGGTCCAGGTCACCGTCACCATCCAGGTCGCCATAAGCGGCGCCGTTACTGAAACTTGGAGTACCAAAACCGAGCGGTAAAGTTTCGTTTTTAAATTGCAGGTTTTTTTGATTTACAAAGCCATAACTGGTTATTGGCGTCTTCGGCATTTTATCCAACAGTTTTTTAACCTGGAAACCGCCATGCCGTATTTGGTCCATAACCTCCTGGCTGCTGAAATATGCCAGAAAATCCTGATTTGTTAAATCCCGGCTAATGCCGTTACTAACAAATATGTCTTTCCAACCATCATTATTAAAATCGAAAGAAAGTGCTCCCCAGCTCCAATCAGTAGCATTTATGTCTGCCAGACTTGCTATCTCGCTAAAAGTACCATCCCCGTTGTTTAACTGCAAACAGTTGGTTGTAAACTGGTGATGGTAGCTATTCTTCAGCTTAGCATTATAAACATCATAGTCATCAAACTTAGTAGTAGTTTTTAAACGATAATCACCCTCGGGCAACATGTCTGTTGTGAAGATATCCAATAAGCCATCGTTATTAATATCTACCATATCTGAGCCCATTGATGCATAACTCATGTGGCCAATGGCCTTATCGCTGATCTCTTTGAACTTGCCGTTATGCTGGTTTTGATATAAATAATCGTGCTCAAAAAAATCGTTGGAAATGTACATATCATCCCAGCCTGTATTGAACAGGTCGCCAGCAGTAACACCCAAGCCAAAACCTATTTCGCTGCCATATATACCGGCTTGATCGCTGATATCCACAAACTTTCCATTATCATTCCTGTATAATCTGTCACCATTTTTAGGGTCACGGATATTGCGTAAGTCGGGACTATAACCAAAACTTTCTATTGACCTGTAGCTGTTATTCAGCACAAAGCAATCCAGGTCACCGTCATGATCGAAATCGAAAAATATCGCCTGGGTAGATAAACCCTTATCCGCTAATCCATATTTTTCGGCTTCTTCTTTAAAAGTGCCGTCTTTTTGATTGATATATAATTCATTTGCGCGATCTGCATTTCCTAATCCCCCGCTATTTGAAATGTAGATATCCAGCCAGCCATCACCATTAATATCCACCATGGTAACACCCGTATGCCATCTTCTGTAACCCTTTACCCCTGCCTTGACAGTAACGTCTTCAAATTTCCAATTACCCTTGTTGATATACAGTTTACAATCGCCCTGATTAGAAGTAAAAAAAATATCCGGCTTACCATCATTATTCACATCGCCAATAGCGACGCCACCGCCGTTATAGAAATTACGATAATTGAACACATTAAACTCTCCATCGTCAACAACCTTATTGTTAAATGTTATGCCGGTTTGTGAGGATGGCTGCAACTGAAAAAGCGTATCCTCGTGGTTTTGGCTAAGTTTGCAGGAACTAAAAAAGGCAAAAAATATACAGGGAAGAATAATTAAGGGGATAGAGGATCTCATATTAGCGAATATACATAACTAAAATGGAGTGGTAATACATTACCACTCCATTTATTAAGCTGTTTTTTTACTTTTTATTGATAGTTAGGATTCTGAGTAAGGTGAGTGTTTTTCAACAATTCCCTGGTTGGGATAGGCAACAATTCATAGTGCTTATCAGCCGGGTCAGCATAATTCTTAAACTGACGTTTATCTCCAAAGTGGCCAAAACGGATCAAATCCTGCCTTCTCCAGCCTTCCCATACAAATTCGCGGCCTCTTTCTGCCAATAAGCTATCTGCATTAAATGCGCCTGCGGTAAAGTTTGCCAAACCGGCTCTCTGTCTTACAGGGCCTGTATACTGCAATGCACCTGGTATATTGCCTAAACGCAAATCGCATTCAGCTTTCATTAACAGCACATCCGAATAACGAAACAATGCGAAGTCAGCGTCCTGATTTGCATAGCCTGGTGTAATGGCCCATTTCTGCTGGCGCACACCATCATATTCTGTTGCATTGTATAAGCTCGATACCTGCGGACGGAAATTAAGCACCAATGAACTATCACTAGCGCGGGTAGTTAGCGGTGTAACACCATCAGCCGCATATTGTATGCCATGCTGCCAACCGGCTTTACGTGAATCTGCGTTATTGAACAAACCATAGTAGTCAGCGTTAGCACAGAAACCATTCCATGGACCACCTGTGCTACCCCAATTATATTTTGCAGCCTGGTTGTAGTGGAAGGTCATCATTTGTATCTGTAAACCTTGTGCCGAGATATGATCGTAAGGAATAACGAAGATATTCTCTGTTGAGCCTGTATTGTTGCTTGAGAAGTTATCCAGGAAATTTGGCATAAGCGAATAGCCTGAAGTCATCAGCGAATCACAATACTGTGAACATTTGGTATAACCAGTGTTATCTGTCGAACCTGTGATTATGTTCTGGTTCAGATAAAGCTTGGAAATTAAGAAATAAGCGCCCCATTTGTTTAAACGGCCGTATTGGCTTGGATCCTGAGCCGGGGTTTTGGAGCTCAATTTAGGCCCATTGGCTGTCAGTTCATCCACCAACGCCTGGAAAGTCTTACTTGCGTCCTGGTTGGCAACACTACTTGCATCTGTAGATGAAGATGTAATGTACGGTATACGACCATAATTCACCAGCAACAGGAAATAATAATAATCGCGCAGGGTCTGCAGTTCCGCAATAGAGTAGGCAGTACCGGTTGTTTGCGGCAAGCCTTTTAACAAGTCAACTGTAATGTTGATCTGGCCTATTGCATTATAGCAGTTATCCCATGAATCGGCAAAGTTAGAGTTGCCCGGGCCATAGGTATGCAACCATAATGGCTGCCACAAGCCTGCATCCAGCCAGTCACCGCCGATACGCGCAGGAACTATTAGCGCGTCGGTAGTTTCCTCTGATGTCAATATCATGGAATTATTAGCCGTTAAGCTTTGTAATTGGGTATAAGCACCCAATACAATTGAATTAAGGTAGGCAGCACTGCCCGCTGCAGTAGTCTGCGTTACCGAGTCCTTGGTTGGATTTAACTGCTTTTTACAGGAATATATAGCTAAACCACTTAAAAGGACTGCTGTAATTAATACATGTTTCTTTTTCATTATAATGAAGTTTTATAACTATTTCAATGTCATATTAATACCAAACGATATTTGCCGTGTACGCGGATAGATGGTACGAGGGTCGATACCTACAGTACTACCCGTTATTGCAGCATTTGTACTTAACTCCGGATCGATACCCTTATAACCTGTAAAGGTGTACAAATTGTTACCTGCAATATATACGTGTAATTTATCGATATAGTGGCTATTTCTGATATTAAAATTATATCCAAGTGTAGCACTCTGTACTTTCAGGAACGAAGTACCTTCTAACCAGAATGACGAAGGTTCGGATGCACTCTTAATGCCATAAGTTGAGGCATCAGCCAACACTGCATAGGTACCTAATTTAGCTAAGCTGGTATAATCCATATAAGCTTCATTGAAACCATGGCTTCCATATTGGCCACGTAAAAACAGGTTCAGGTCCCAATTGTGATAGCTCCATGTGTTTGTGATGCCATATGTAAATTTAGGATCTGTAGTATAGAACTTCCTGTCTGGGCTATTCTGACCTGTATTCAGCAATGTAATATTACTGGTAGTATCTCTCGTTTTGGTAGTAGTATTATAATAATAAAACTCCTGTACACCGTTAACTGACCCGGCATATACAGGCAGTAATAATGTACCCACAGGATAACCAACCTTCAAATAATCAATATTTGAAATATCACCGCTGATACCGGTACCGCCTGTACTACCTGCTACCGCCTCGTTAACGGCAAGCGTTGTACCTGCAAAGTTTCCGGTAAGATTCAGCAATTTGTTGCGATTAAAGTTAATGTTACCGCCGGCAGTCCATCTAAAATCGCCCTGGTTGATAATCTTATAATTCAAAGCAAGTTCGAGGCCTTTGTTGCTTAAACTACCAATGTTAGCTAATATATTATCAACAAAGAACTTACCACCGGTTGTTACAGTATAGTTATACAACAGATCCTTGGTTTTAGAAGAATATACATCGAAGGTACCTGTTAAACGGTTGTTAAACAACGCAAAATCTATACCGATATCGGTTGTTTGTTTAATTTCCCAACGCAGATCGGGATTGGCGTTCTGGGTTGCAAAACTGCTGCTTCTGAAAGTGCCTGTATTGCCATCATAATACAATTTTCCGGTAGCACCGAACAGGAATTGCGAAGTATACGCATTGATAGCGTTCTGGTTACCGATCTCACCATAACCGCCGCGCAACTTTAACTCAGATAACCAGCTCACACCCTTCATGAAATCTTCATTACTGATCACCCAACCTAAGTCAATTGAAGGAAATACACCTGATTGGTTATTTAAACCTAATTTATTCGACCAGTCATAACGTACGTTAGCTGTCAAATAATACTTGCTGGCATAGTTGTAATCAAACCTGCCAAACCATGACTGTAATTTATAAGGCTGGTCATATGATGCAATATCGTTTGTTGAAATAGAATTCGCTGCGTTGATATTTTCGTTAGGCAGATTGATATCGTTAAAATCATGTGCGCTAAGTCTAATGCCAGTGCTTTCGAAATCATTGTATTCATAACCACCCAACAGGTGTATGCTGTTATCACCTAAAGTTGTGCGATAATCAAGTGTAGCACCTAATGTTCGCTGGCCCGTTGTCAGGATATTTTTGTCCACATCGCCATGCCCGGACAATGTTGGCGTATAGCCGGAGATGCCCGGATCAAACAGGTTAAAGTGATCGCCGATAGCTTGTACCAGGTTAGTGGGAGGATAGTAAATATTGGTTGTGGCAACATCACGTGTTGCATTGGCGTAAGGACTTAGAGTAAGTCCTTTTACTACCGTATAATCCAGTCGAATATTACCAGTCAGGTGATCGATGGTACCAACATTGGTTATATCCAGCAATTGCGATACAGGGTTTATCTCCTGTGTGTTATTGATAAACTGGTATTGACCAGGATTCAATGGATCAAATACGCTTACAACAGATGGTACGGCTGCCGCATTTAGGAATACGCTACCATCAACATAGTTTGTATTTACATGTGAACCAGAACCATTAATGGTAATCAATAATTTATCGTTCAATGTTTTTTGATCGAAATTGAAGCGCCCGTATATGTCTTTCTTTTCTTGTCCGCGTACGATACCATCCTGGTCAATATTAGTTACCGAAACCCGGTAGTGGCTCTTGTCTGTGCCACCTGACAGACCCAGGTTCTCGTTATGTGTGAAACCGGTGCGCGTTATTTCCTTAAACCAGTTGGTGTTTGCGCCCTGATCGGCAGTGGTTGAGGGTGATGCCGGATTGAAAGTTGGCATCGGGTGCCCATAAAATGACTGATATGCAGAAAGATACTGCGACCTGTTCATAAAATCCGGAAGCTTCTCCGGAGACTCCGAGGCAATATAAGTGTTAAAGTCAACAACTGACTTACCGGCTTTGCCTGTTTTAGTAGTTACGATGATAACACCACCGGCAGCACGTGAACCATAGATAGCTGCAGCCGATGCATCTTTCAAAATGTCGAAAGATTCGATGTCATTCGGCGAAACTGAATTGATATCAGCGCCTGCAACTCCGTCAATTACATATAACGGGTCCTGGCCTCCTGAAAGAGACGCATAACCACGTATACGTACGGTAGGGGTTTCGTTAGGGTCACCACCCGTGGTAGTGACAACCACACCGGCAGCTTTGCCCTGTAATTCCTGTAAGGGATTAGTAGTAACACCCTGCACAAAATCGCTGGATGATACTTTTTGAACAGCGCCTGTTGCATCTTTTTTCTTAACAGTACCATAACCAACTACCAACACTTCATTCAGTGAAGTACTGGTGGCGTCGAGGGTAATGTTCATTGGGCCCGTTGAAATAGGTACATCCTTTTTGGTGTATCCCACAAACGAAACTGTAAGGGTGGTGGCTGATGAAGGTACTGATAACCTGAAATTACCATTTACATCAGTGACTGTGCCTATAGATGTACCTTTCGCAACAATAGATACACCAGGGAGCGACGATCCGTCTTTTGAATCGGTTACTTTACCCGTGACTGTAGTGTTCTGCGCCATAGCTGGCATCACAAAAAAACATAGCAGGATAAAACAACTTACTTTGAGTAAATTCTTAAAGTGCATAGAATTTGGGTTGAGCGGTTTATTAATTTAGTTAATTGGCTGATTAGGACGAGGCCGGCGGGCTGCCGCC
>JBQCEA010000617.1:0-2768 GCA_051960695.1 Mucilaginibacter sp.
CGGAAGAAAAAATAAAGTACTGAACATGGAAAAAAGAAGCCCGCCAACTACGGCTATGCCTAACGGTGCCGTCTGGTCTCCACCTTCGCCTAAACCTAATGACATCGGTAACATACCGGCAATCATAGCAAGGCTGGTCATCAAAATCGGCCGTAATCGCGTGCTTGCCCCCGTAAGGTGCGCTGTTGTAATATTTCCTGTCCGCCGCAATAGCTCCGCATTGGTAATAAAAAGTATGGCATTGGAAATTGCCACGCCCACCGCCATGATGGTACCCATATAAGATTGGATATTCAATGTTTTGCCCGTAATAAGTAACAGTAAAACAGACCCTGCAATTACTGCCGGAATGATTGAAAGTGAAGTAAGCGCCAGCCTGAACGATTGAAAATAAACTGCAAGCAACAGAAAGATTACGATTACAGCTATCAGTAAGCCAAATTGCAATTCGCTTAAAGTCTGGTTGAGTAAATCCGCCTGCCCGCGAAGCGTAACTTTAACCCCACGTGGCAATGCACCTAATTCCGTAATTTTATTATTCACTTCTTTTACCACCGAACCCAGGTCGCGTTTATAAATATTAGCTGTAATAGTGATGAAGCGCTGCTGGTTGAGCCGGTCATATTCGCCGGGTACTACCGTCTTCTGCCAGCTGGCTACATCTCTTAAATAAACCTGTGGCTGCCCTGAGTTAACAGGAACCATTTCCAGTTCGGAAATAGAATTCATTTTATATTCAGGATATTCCACCTGCACCTGGTAAGCTGTTCCGGTTGCTTTATCTAACCAGTAGTTGGGTTGTGTAAACCTGCTTGATGAAGTAGCAGCCACTGTGGAACGTGCAACCTGTTCTGTGGTAAGCCCTGACTGTCCCGCTTTAACCCGGTCAATATTTAGCTTAATAGCCGGATAGTCCAAAGGCGTGGCAATTTGCAAATCTCTAAGCCCTTTTACATTTCCAAGCCCTTTCAACAATTGATTGGCCAGTTTGTCGCCTTCGGTAAGGTTACGGTCAAGTACGGTAATTTCAATGGGATTGTTTGATCCAAGATTCAGTACCTGCTCTACCAGGTCGCCGGGTTCAAAAGAAACCCTTGCTTCGGGAAATGATTGCGCCACATCGCTGCGCATCTTTTCTTTAAATGCTTCAATTGGCATATCCACATCTTTAGCAAGATTAAAACGGATGACAGATTCCTGAGGGCCGCTTGTCCATAAATAAATCAGGTTAATAGGATAACTTGATGGCTGCACACCAATGAATGCAGAACTTATCGCTACCTTGTTTCCCGTAATATTATTAGCGATTTGCAATACTTTCCTGGTTGCGTCTTCTGTGCGTTCCAGCCTTGTGCCTGTTGGCATTCGCAACCTCATTACGGCCTGTCCTGCATCTACTTTCGGAAATATCTCCGTTCCTGTAAACATAAAAAGGGGAATGAGTATTAAAATGGAAGCAATAAAATAAATCCAGTTGATAGGACGATAGCGTTTTGAAAAATAATGCCCTGCCTGCAGGTATCTTTCCCTGAAGCGGGCAAAAGGACCTACATGGTGCTGTTGCAATTTCTCGTGCAAATCGGATTTTAATAACCAGTTAGACATTACCGGTACAAATGTGAGTGCAAGAAAATAAGAAGCAATTAAAGAAAATCCCACTGAAAGGGATAGCGGCATAAACATGGATTTGGGTACTCCGCTCATGAACAAAGCGGGCACAAATACCGCCAGGATACATAAAAGAATCAGCAATAATGGAAAGGCTATTTCGTTGCACGCATCTACAATAGCACGGGCTTTTGTTTTGCCCATTTCCAAATGCTGATGAATGTTTTCGATGGTTACCGTGGCCTGGTCAACTAATATTCCCACAGCCAGTGCAAGGCCGCCAAGAGTCATGATATTTATTGTTTGACCGGTAAGAAACAACAGTATAATACCGGAAAGTAAAGCCAGCGGTATGGTGAGCACCACGATAAGAGCGCTTCGGCGGTCGCCTAAAAATAGTAACACCATCAGGCCGGTAAATATAGCCCCTAAGCCGCCTTCAAATAACAAGCTTTTGAGCGAATTGATTACATAACCCGACTGGTCAAATTCATAACTGATTTTTATGTCTGGTGGTACGGCGGCCTGCATATCCGGCAAAGCCGCTTTCACTCTTTTTACCACATCCCAGGTAGAAGCATCTGCTCTTTTAGTTACCGGAATATAGACTGAACGTTTTCCATTAATCAGTGCATAACTGGTGGCCACATCAGCGCCTAATTCTACCTGGCCGATATCTTTGATATAAACTCCTGCCCCGGGACCCGTAGATATTGGAACATTTTGTAATGCCTGAATATTTTCTACTACTGAATTTTGAGAAGTAATATAGGTTTCATCCCCAATGCGAACATTTCCGGAAGGAGTTATCGTATTGGATTTGGCAAGCGCCTGTACCACAGCATCAGGAGAAAGATGATAATTCTGAAGTTTCTGCGGGTCCACGCGGATAATCACCGTTTTCTGGTTGCCCCCAAATGGCGGAGGCGCCGATACTCCCGGCAAAGTGGCGAACATTGGCCTTACCCTGACCAAGGCAAGGTCTTGTATTTCACCTAAGGTCTTGGAGTCTGAAGTAAATACCAATTGCCCTACAGGCACGCTACCTGCATCAAAACGGGTAATAAACGGCGGTACAGTGCCTGGTGGCATAAAGGCCCTTGCCCGATTTACATAGCCTACAATTTCTGCCATTGCCTGAGCCATATCTGTACCTTCCT
>JBQCEA010000618.1:0-3205 GCA_051960695.1 Mucilaginibacter sp.
AGGTTTGTGTTAAGTTATTATTGCTTTACGTTAAATGATCATTTTACCAAATGCCCTAAAGTATGAATGATGGCATGCAGGTGCTGCGCCGTTGTGTGGACCAAATGGAATAGCTGGATCAATAATATGGTTTTCATGATATGGGTTGTTTTGCAGCACAAATATGCCCTCACGTGCAAAAAACCGTGATATTTATTTGGCGAACGGCGCAAAATCGTCGGTGAATGGATGAAGGGAAAGGATGAGTCGGTGAAAAATTCAGGAGGAGACTTGCGAAGTTTTTAAAACTTCGCAAGTCTGTACTCTGAAAAATGTCATATCGATTCGCCATAGGCGAGAGAAATCTTACACACTATGCTATCACTCTTTTTGTTAGTCTGGATTTGAAATCCGGACTTTAATAGTTCGGGATTTCAAATCCCGAACAACGGCTTCAACTTTAAAACAAAAAGGCCTGCATTTCTGCAAGCCTTTGTATCTTATATCGAATACTCTTATTTCATTAACTCGATAAAATCATCGAACAGGTAACGGCTATCATGCGGACCGGGTGATGATTCGGGGTGGTATTGTACCGAAAATGCTTTTTTGCCTTTTACGCGGATACCTTCTATAGATTGGTCGTTCAGGTTAACATGGGTGATCTCAACTTTATCTGATGCCCTTACTGCTTCCGGAACTACGCCGAAACCATGATTTTGCGAGGTTACTTCGCAATGATCTTTGATGATGTTCTTTACCGGGTGGTTCAATCCGCGGTGACCATTGAACATCTTTATGGTAGGTATGTCATTTGCCAGTGCCAGTAACTGGTGACCCAGGCAAATACCGAACATCGGCTTATCAGCTTTCAGAATTTCTTTTACTGTTTCAACTGCATAAGGCATAGCTGCCGGGTCGCCAGGACCGTTTGAAATGAAATAGCCATTTGGTGCAAAATCTTTTTCCATTTCTTCAAAAGAGGTTTTTGCAGGATAGACTTTAGCATACACGTCGCGGTCGTCGAAATTGCGCAGGATGTTTTTCTTTACGCCCAGGTCAAGCACTGCTATCTTGTATTTGGCATTCTCATCCCCGAAAGTATAGGTTTCGGTTGTGGAAACTTTTGATGATAATTCCAGTCCGTCCATTGAAGGCACTTCGTCAAGCTTTTTCTTCAATTCATCAATATCCAATATTTCAGATGAGATGATGGCGTTCATAGCGCCTTTATCGCGGATGTGCCTTACAAGTTCGCGGGTGTCGATATCAGAAATAGAAACGATATTTTGCTCCTGGAAATAATCCTGGATAGACTCCTGTGCCTGTTTGCGGGTATAATAGATGTTGTAGTTTTTGCAAACCAACCCGGCGATCTGGATATTGTTCGATTCAACTTCTTCCCTGGCTATACCGTAGTTACCAATGTGCGCGTTGGTGGTTACCATGATCTGTCCGAAATAGGACGGATCAGTAAATATCTCCTGGTATCCGGTCATACCGGTATTGAAGCAAATCTCTCCTGTGGTGGTACCTATCTTGCCCGCTGCTTTGCCATGAAATACTGTACCGTCAGCCAGCAATAATACTGCAGGCAACTTGGTGAAGTTGGTGATCATAATTACAAAAAATTGAATGGTTAATGTGCCGGTTATACTGGTGGTCAGCTCCGTGAAATTCCATGCAAGAAGTGCAGCCGGCAAAACTTGAATTCACGGCGCAAAAGTACGATTTAATTTCGGATTTCCGAAGTTCGATTTCGGATTTATTTATTTCTTTGTTTTGCTATTTTCATATAGCTTATCCAAGAGGTATTCACTCCACAAATTCCGAAATTCGAAAATCCGAAATCACAAAAGAGTTTCTACCTTTACCCATCCAAAAACATCACCATGTCTGTAAATAAAGAGATCAAACGGGTTACTACGAATAGTTTGCAGGAAATGAAGAAGCGCGGCGAGAAGATAGCCATGCTTACTGCTTATGATTATTCGATGGCCACAATAGTTGATGAGGCCGGAATGGATATCATCCTGGTAGGCGATTCGGCATCAAACGTAATGGCCGGTCATGAAACCACACTGCCCATTACGCTCGACCAAATGATCTATCATGCTTCATCTGTGGTAAGGGCGGCAAAAAGGGCATTGGTAATTGTCGACCTGCCTTTTGGTTCATACCAGGGAAACTCAAAAGAAGCGCTTAATTCTGCCATACGTATCATGAAGGAGGCCGGGGCGCATGGTGTGAAAATAGAAGGCGGTGTAGAAATAGCGGAGTCTGTGACGCGTATATTGACGGCTGGTATTCCGGTAATGGGACACTTGGGACTTACTCCACAATCTATATATAAGTTTGGTACTTATACCGTACGTGCCAAAGAAGAAGCCGAAGCACAAAAACTCCGCACTGATGCCGTAAAACTGCAGGAACTGGGCTGTTTCGGTATTGTGCTGGAAAAGATACCGGCACAACTGGCTAAGGAAGTAACAGAAAGCATCAGCATACCAACTATAGGCATTGGCGCAGGCAAATATTGCGACGGACAGGTGTTGGTTGTACATGATATGCTGGGTATCAATAAAGGATTTAAACCCCGTTTTTTGCGGCAATATGCTGATATGAACAATATCATGAATTCTGCGTTTAAGAACTATATCAATGACGTGAAAGCGCAAAGCTTTCCGGATGATAAGGAGCAATACTAAACCTCATTCCGGCTGTTAGCCTGAAAGGCCGGAATAAAGTGCTTAAACCTATGTGTGCAAAAGTCATTATCAAGTATACTGACCATGATATTACCGACGCGGATGTTCTTTATGAGGATAACCACATTATCGCAGTAAATAAGCGTGCCGGAGATATTGTTCAGGAAGATGAAACGGGTGATGAACCCCTTGACGAGAAAGTAAAAAAATACCTGACCAAAAAATATGATAAGCCTAACGGCGCTTTCTTAGGTGTTGTTCACCGTTTAGACAGGCCGGTTAGCGGTGTTATCCTTTTTGCCAAAACAAGCAAAGCGCTCGACCGGATAAACTACCTGTTCAAAACCAGGGAAATGAAAAAGACCTATTATGCGGTGGTTCGTAAACGGCCGGAACCACCTGAGGGTAACATGGTGCATTGGCTGGTAAAAAACCCGCAGAAAAACGTTACCAAAGCTTATGCAGAGGAGAATAAAAATGGTCAGCGGTCTGAGCTGAATTATCGTCTTGCAGGTGAA
>JBQCEA010000619.1:0-2833 GCA_051960695.1 Mucilaginibacter sp.
ATTTCCGCTTCAATTTCATATTCGGCGATGCCGGGCCTGGTAAACTTTAATACACGTATAAAAGCGTCCCTGGTAATTTCGCATGCTTTTTTAATTAGCTCAATTTCAATGTCGGATTTAACCGGGCGCAGATCGCGCAAAATGGCAGCCGAGCGTTCGTAATTATGCAACGGATATTTCCTGCGCAGTTCACCGTACTGTTTTAAATCACGGAACGGAACATTATTGCTATACCGGTCATTCTCATTAGTATTAATATAAATATTATTAGCGTAATTAATAATACTATGTAAGATAGCATCATATTCATTTAACCAATAAATATTTTCTATACCTGATGCTTTTTTGGCCTCCTCTTTCGTGTACTTGTGTCCTTCCCATACTGCAATATGCTCATTAGTCTGTCTTAAAAAAAGTACTTCCTTGTATAACGGATTAGGGCAATCGGGGTATAAAATGAGAATGCTTTGCTCCTGATCAATGCCTGTCAGGTAAAAAAAATCGGCATTTTGCTTAAAAGTGAATGTTTGATCGCCATTTTTCGGATATTCATCATTTGAGTGAAATATCGCTATAGAGTTAGGCTTTGTTCTTAAAACGAAATTTTTTCTATTATTTGTAAACAATTCATTACTAATAGGTAGGTATTTCATCCGGATATGAATTAATTATTTTTCTCAAACATTTTTTTTTATTTATTTGTATTATCTATTGGAAAAATTGGAACAATGTTTGGTATTGCAATTCAAACATAATTACTATTTTTGAAAAAAAATCACAATTAAAATTGTTTAATCTTAAAACTATGAACTATTCTACATTAAAAAAAACAGTCGCCCTTTCATTTGTCTCTCTAATGGCTGTTGGAATAGCAAACGCACAGAATGATACTACCAAAGCTGCTGCCGCTGCTAAACCTATGGCTACTTCAGATTCAGTAACAACTGCCAAGGTATTTGGCGGTGTGGCACAGTACAACCACTGGAGCATCGGTGTCAATGTTGGCGTTACAGCGCCTACAGTTGCTACAGGTGGTGTTAACACTTTTAATCACAATCAACCTGCATTAGGTTACGGCATCAGCTTAAGAGATCAGCTTTCTCACGCTTTCGGTTTACAGATCGACGTTCACGGTGGTACAGTTGAAGGCAGTGATAACGCAAAATTCAACAATCCCGGATATACTATTGATAGCCAAACCGGTATTCAGGCTGGAAGCTTTAAAACTCCATTCTGGTCTGCAACTTTGAGCGGTACTGCAAACGTAGGTTCATTAAGCTTTTTACATCGTAAAAACGCAGTAAACTTTTTCCTTACCGGTGGTGCGGGCTTAGCTTGGTATGCTCCTAAGGTTTATTCTGACAATGCTCAGTCTAATCTTCTTTATGATTATAAAGGAATAGCAGGCAGCAGCCACAATGATTCGTATGTTAAAGAATTAGTGATCCCTGTTGGTGCAGGCATTAAATTCAGATTAAGCGAAGCATTAGCACTGAACTTAGGTTACACCGAAAACTTTGTTGACGGATTTAACTTTTCTGGCGTACATGCCAACTTCCCTGCTGAAAACAAATATTCTTACGGCTATGCTGGTTTAGAGTATACTTTCGGTTCAAAATCAAAACCAAACCTGGATTGGGTAAACCCAGTAGCTATGATGTATGACGAACTGTACGACGCAGCTCTTCGTCAGGAAGTTGAAGCTCTTAAAGGCCGTGTAGGTAATGTTGAAAACGCTATCAATGACCTGAAGAAAGATTCTGATGGTGATGGTGTTTCTGATCAATTCGACAAATGTCCGAACACTCCTGCAGGGACAGTTGTTGATGGCTCCGGCTGTCCAATCAACTTCCCTAAGATCGATACTTCATTGTTCGTAAGGAAACCAGTAGCTGGTGAGGCAAAAGCTTACTCTAATATCCAGTTCGAGTTTGATAGTTCAGTATTGAGAACTTCATCTTATCCAGCATTAGATCTTACTTCAGCTGACCTTCGCGCTAACGCTGATAAGAGAATTGAGTTAGATGGTTTCGCTTCATCTGAAGGTACTGCTGCTCACAACATGCGTTTATCAAGAGACCGCGCTAACTCAGTAAAAACTTACTTAGTTAACTCAGGCGTTGATTCAAAACGTTTGAAAGTAAAAGCATTCGGTGAAACTCATCCAATTGCGGACAACTCAACTGAAGAAGGACGCGTATTAAACCGTCGTGTTGAGTTCAAACAAAAATAATATTCATTAACTTGAAATATTCAGAGGGCTCTCCGGTTTGACGGAGAGCCCTCTTTTTTTGTAAATTTGTTTATGTATTTTTTTCGCAAAAAAAGATCCGAGCCGACCAACCAGCTTTAACCTGAAGGTGATGCACGCCATTAATGCCATTGCCATAATCATGTTCCTGGCTGGCATTATCTGGAAGCTTATAGATTGGCTTATATTAAAAAAGTAAATTCGGTTCAAAGCTGCACGGTTCAGTATAATTATAACATCTGCAACTTTTACAACCATTAACTAATTATGAAAAAAGTAATTAATACCACCAATGCGCCCGCACCTATCGGCCCTTACAGCCAGGCTGTAGAAGCAGGAAACTTCTTATTTGTCTCGGGCCAAATACCTGCCAACCCTGTCACCGGCGAAATAGTTTCTTCGGATATTAAAGCCGAAACACACCAGGTTATGAAAAATATCAGTGCTATATTGTCAGAAGCCGGCTTGAGTTTCAGCAATGTGGTTAAAACCAGTATCTTTCTTACCGACATGCAAAGCTTTGCGCAGGTAAATGAAGTGTATGGCACTTACTTTACTGAGCAATTTCCGGCACGCGAAACA
>JBQCEA010000620.1:0-5207 GCA_051960695.1 Mucilaginibacter sp.
CTGCACCAGGCGCAGCACTTCTACCTTGCCAAAAATATTATCGTGCTACCAGGATCAAATAGAATGGGTGGAAGCTGACCTGCTTGATCTTTTTTCGCTTGAAAATGCACTTGAAGGTATAACACAGGTATATAACTGCGCGGCATGGGTATCGCTGCACCAGGCGGATAAAGACCAGATGATCTACACCAATGTTACCGGCACAGCCAACCTGGTGAATTTATGCTTGCTTAACAGCTGCCGTATGGTTCACGTAAGTTCGGTTGCTGCGGTAGGCTATGCAAATGCCGGTGAACTAACCACAGAAAAGCATCACCTTGACCCCTCAGTTGAGACAGACGGTTATGCCATATCCAAACTGGAAAGTGAAATGGAAGTATGGCGCGGCATTGCCGAAGGGCTCGATGCCGTTATCGTTAATCCGTCCATTATCATTGGTCCGCATGCAGGTACCGAAGGCAGCGGCGTTTTGTTTGAAACCATACGCAAAGGGTTAAAATTCTATACCAATGGCGGCATGGGCTTTGTAGATGCGGAGGACGTTGCCAAATGCATGATCGCGTTAATGAACAGCCAGATCAGCGGCGAACGCTATATCGTCAACGCTGAAAACAAGGATTATAAGAATATCACTGCCGAAATTGCAGCCTGTTTCGGACAAAAGGCGCCTGCCCTGTTGGCAAAACCCTGGATGATGGAATTTGCCTGGCGATGGGCAAAGCTGGCTGCAGGCATTACAGGCAAAGCGCCGTCTATTGATAAAGTATCGGCGCAAGCCTCAACACTGACCCGGCAATTCGATAATAGCAAGATCAAAAAAGCGACCGGTATCGAGTTTAAGCCACTGAATATATCTATCCAGGAGGTATGCCAGGCATTAATGGCTTAACTTCGATTGCATTAAAAACTTTTCATCAAAGAAAACATTATCTTCGTTCACATAACATTATCATAGCACATGAAAAAGTTAATGTTTATGTCGGTATTTCTGTTCCTTGCGGCTTGTATTTACTCAGCCCGGCAGAGTGATGCCAACAAGTCCGTGGAGAATTATATCCGCCGGATGCTCGACAATCCGAAATATCTGGAGCCTGTTGCTTTTTCGGTACTTGAAAAACATCGTTATACTACCGCACTCGACTCTTCACTGAACTATGCCCACATCCGCGGCGATGATTATAAAAAGATGGAAAAATATGTGGATAGTGAGAATAATCAGCGGCCCGACATTGCTACCCGCAACGTTGGTCAACTGGATAGCATTGAAAAAAACAAGCTGACTTATTACACCCTTAACTACTCTTTTCGTGTAGATTCTATGGGGCACAAAAAGCTAAAGAAATATCATTTTGAACTGGATACAGCCTTTAATGTGATCAAAGCTATGGACATTACTTACGGCAACGATACCAAGCGGGAAGAACAATAGTTGCCGATCCTTAATACATTCTGATCTGTTAACAAATTCTTTTTGATACCACTTATCTGAAATAGCGAATTAATACTTTGTTAAAATAGCTATACTTATTTTTTAAAATTCGCAAATATTTAAACAGTCCCATATATTAACTGTAACATTTAGGAAAAACAACAATCAATTTTTGCACATTTGCAGTGCTTATCCGTCCTGATGGTTATCCCGACGGTTTCCGCACCTAATAAAGCATGGACCAGTATTTTATTATTGATTTCGATAGCACCTTTACCCAAGTTGAGGCGCTTGACGAACTTGCACGTATCTCCTTAAAGAAAAACCCTAATAGGGAAGAGATATATAAAAAAATAGAAGATTATACCAACGCCGCTATGGAGGGCCGCTTATCCTTCAGCGAAAGCCTGGCCAACCGTGTAAAATTGCTTGAGGCAAACCGTGATCACTTGAAACAGCTGATCACCCATCTGAAAAAAAAGGTTTCTACATCCTTCTCACGCAATAGCAATTTCTTTAAGCAGCACCAGGATAATGTTTTCATCGTTTCAGGTGGTTTTAAAGAATTTATTACTCCTGTAGTGACCGACTATTTCATCAAAAAAGAGAATATCTATGCCAATACCTTTGTGTTTGACGAGAATGACAACATTATAGGCTATGATGCTGAAAACCCACTTTCGCAGGAAGGCGGCAAGGTAAAGCTGCTGAAACAATGGAATTTGCCTGGTGAGATATTTGGTATTGGCGATGGCTATTCGGACTTCCAATTAAAAGAATCCGGGCTGATCAAAAAATTCTTCGCTTTTACTGAGAATATCGAGCGTAAATCGGTTGCAGAAAAAGCCGACCACGTTACGCCAAGCTTTGATGAGTTCCTGTATATCAATAAGCTGCCGAGGGCCATATCATATCCTAAAAACCGCATCAAATGCCTTGTAGTGGGTGATATAGGCGAGGAAGCGATTGAGCAGATGGAAAAAGAAGGATATGACATCAGGCATAAGGAACAAATAGACGGTGAATATTTACAGGAAGCCGGCGTATTGTTATGCAGTGAGGATTGCCAGCCGACACCAGAGCAATTGGAAAATGCGGGACGACTGAAAGTTATAGGCTGCTTTGGCCGCGTGGCGAGCCGCAAATTAGCTGAAACGGCTTGTGAGAACGGCATTATTATCTTCGATGATCCGAAATACAATCCTCGCAACGTTGATTTCATCCCTAAAAGAGTTATCGCCTTTATGAATGAGGGGAAAACGCATATGAGCTGTAACTTCCCCGATCTGCAGCCACCGCGCATGGATAATACACACCGCATTATTCACATACATACCAACGTACCGGGCATACTAGCACAGATCAACGACGTTTTTGCAAGGCATAACATTAACATTGTTGGCGAGTTCCTGGTAACAAATCCACAAATAGGTTATGTAATAACGGATGTTCACGCCGGTTACAGCAACCGCGTGCTAAATGAACTGAAAGCCATTGACCATACAATAAAGTTTAGGTTGTTGTACTAGTTGATTAAGTTGGATTGTGTTAAGTGGTTGATTGAGTTGATCGGGTTAATTATATTTGATAACTCTAAACCTTAACTTAATTATGGCATCGTTTACAGAACTTGAAACGTGGAAGCAAGCGCGAAAGATTAGAATTAAGATTGCTAGCATAACCAAATCTTTCTCTTTAGAAGAAAAATTCAGATTATCAGATCAACTTATTCGTTGTTCCCGTTCTATCGGCAATAACATACGGAAGGGCATGGGCGTTTTCACTACCAGGCAGGATAATATCTGTTTCTGAATTATTGCGAGAGGTTCATTATCTGAAACGCTCGATCACATGATCATAGCCCAGGACGAAAACCTGATTTCAGAAGAAGTATTTAATTCTTTTCATGCCGGGTATATTCAGTTCATAAAAAGGAAAAAGAATAATGAATTGGAATAACTCGCTAAACCAATCAACTTAATCCAACCTAATCAACTTATTCAACCAAATTAACTAATCTTCTACGAACGGCACAACCAGCACAGGCACTTCCGAGTGACGCACCACATGTTCAGCTATGCTGCCCATCAGCAGGCGGTCGAAACCTGAGCGGCTATGCGTTCCGATCACGATCATGTCAGCCCCAAACTCCTTACCACAACTGATGATACCGTCGGCTTTTGTCCCATATTGAGAAAAAGTAGTCACCTGCAGGTCGCCGGCCAATCTTCTGATGGCTCTTTGAAGAATATTTTCTGATGACTCCTCCTGTACCTTGATCAGCTCGGCATCATCCATATTGGCAGGTTGAAAAGGAATACCCGTGATAGAATCGGTGCCGGTGCCGGGCAGAATAATAGGTTCAACAATATTTACTAACCCTACATTGGCCTTATATGAATGAGCAAGGTCAAACCCGTATTCAGCGGCATGCTCAGCATATTTACTGTCATCAATAGCGATAAGTATTTTTTTGATTTTCATGGTATTGGCTTAACTGTAAATATACTTGTTTTGTTTCTGTATCTGCAAGCTTTGTTACCTTTGTTGGCATAAACTGAACTCATGAGTATTACACCGGAAATTGAATCGCGGCTTGCCCGTTTGCAGGAGAAGTACGAAGCTATGGGCCAGGACATGGTTTCGTATCTCGACGGCCTGCTCCACGCTGATTTTTTGACCTATTGGGATTATATTCACCTGGATACCTTGCTAAGCCTGCAAAATCCCAAAACGCCTTTTCCTGATGAGGAGATATTCATCATGTACCACCAGATAACAGAACTATATTTTAAGCTGGTGCTGCATGAATGCAAACAGATCACTGAAAAACAACCATTAACAGCTGTTTTTTTCACGGCACGCATCGGACGTATTAACCGCTATTTCGAGGCGCTGATCAAATCCTTTGATATCATGGTGGACGGTATGGAGAAAGAACAGTTTTTGCATTTCCGTATGTCACTATTACCTGCCAGCGGTTTCCAGAGCGGGCAATACCGGATGATCGAGATCTATGCGACAGATTTTATCAATCTGGTGGTTAAAGACAAGCGTGAGGAATTAAGATCTGCCCCAATGGAAGAACAATTTGATCATCTGTACTGGAAATTTGGCGCGACAGAATTATCGACCGGCAAAAAGACGCTAACGCTGAAGCAGTTTGAAAAGAAGTATGCCAAACAATTTATCGAGTTGGGCAAAGTTAATGTTCAGCATAACTTTAATGCTTTGTTACAGCAATTGCAATATGAAGGACAAGCAACCACGGCATTAGAAAATGAACTGCGGCAACTGGACGTAAACGCGAACGTGAACTGGCCTTTGGTACATTACAAATCCGCTGTGCGTTACCTTCACCGCGAGCCCGACGAAATAAAAGCAACCGGTGGAACGAACTGGCAGAAATACCTGCCGCCACGTTTCCAGAAACTTATCTTCTACCCTTCATTATGGACGACAGAAGACATTGAAAATTGGGGAAAAAGCTGGGTGGAAAGTGTGTTAACAAAATAGAGGTGAACCGCAAACTCCGTCATAAATACGTCATTCCCACCTTTTTTCAATGAACCATGAGCCATGAACTATGAACTGTTACACAAAATCGCTACCTTGCAACTTTACAATATCAATACACTAAGGCTATGACTGACACATTGGACATCAAGATCACTAAAACAAAACATTCGCGTTTATCAGAAACTGATTTTAGTAACCTGCCATTCGGAAAAATTTTTACCGACCACATGTTTGTGGCCGACTATGCCGACGGCGAATG
>JBQCEA010000621.1:0-3291 GCA_051960695.1 Mucilaginibacter sp.
GCTTGAGTTAATATCACCCAGTTTTATCAGTTTCTGTGCGCTTTTATCGTAAAGGTAATAGGTTCCCGGATTACGGTCGGTATAAGTAAACACGATGAATTTATCCTCAGCACTATCGCGCCCTACAATATTTATCTCTGTGCTATGCAACTGTCGTTCCAGGTCGGCATAGATATGTCTTACATCATCATTCAGAAAAAGCTTGGTAGGTTTTTCTTCCTGGCAAACGGCCAGCTCAAGACGGTGTTTATTGTTAGAATAATCTACCTTCTCAATGTCGGCTTTAGCGCACGAAAACACCGTTTTAAGCTCCTTGCCCGTATTGGCATCTATCTCAACCACAGCAGTTTTATCCTGGTTTACGTTCGAAAGCGCATAGAAATAATTCTTCTCTCCTGTAAAAGCAATAGGTTGTACTTTGTTCCTGAAGTTATTTTTTATGATCGGTTTAAAAGGCTGATGGTCATCGGCACGGTATAAAATGGTTTCGTCAACGCCATCCGAGGCTTTGGCCAACCTTATCTTACCATTTTCATCCGGGAACCATTCGGTTATATTGCCGGGGTTGACCAGGTACGATTTTAATTCGCCTGTCCTGATGTTCAGCTTATAAATATCAAAATTAGCCGGATCACGTTTATTCATCGCTATAGTAATAACGTCCGGCTCCGCTTTATTCTGGTTTGGCAGCAAGCGGATCTTTACCCGCTCAACTGTTAATATATTCTTGATCTGCAATGAAGCGGCATCAAGGGAATACATTTTAAATTGGTCGAGCGCGATAATGTCCTGGCTAAGCACGATCTGGTCATTATAAACCCATGAATAGTCGCGTATAGAGTAATCAGTAAATGATGTTGCCATACGCTCCTTCCCATCTTCCAGTGATTTAATGAACAAATTTAGTTTGCCTTTATAGGGCTTCAGATAGGAAACATATTTACCGTCAGGAGATATCCTGAAAATGATCTCATCGGGGGTTTTAAAAAACGCGCTAATAGGAATTTGCCTTACTTTGTTCTGTTCACAAGCACAAAGCGAGCATATAATTGAAATAAAAAGTATTATCCGTTTTCTAACCATCACTGCATTAAGCAAACCATACAAGTATGCTAAACTTAGATAATTTACTCAACTCAACCAAAATGTCACTATATTTTTACCACTCTGCACAGCGATATTATAACTGGAAATACAACGTTAATGTATTTTTAATTGGCTATTTTTGACTGTAATGAAGAGGGTCGCAGTAATACTTTTTTTCCAATTTTTTGTAATTGCAGCAGCGTTTGCTCAAGGCACCGATCTTCAGCTGGCAAAGCAGTTTTCTGCCAATGGCGAGCCGCAGAAAGCCCTTGATATTTACCAGAAGCTGTATAAACAGGATAACGAAGCCTACTATACTTACTACATCACCGGCTTACTGGCAGTAAAAAAATTTGACGAGGCCGAAAGTGTGGCTAAAAAAATGCTGCGCAGGCACCCCGCCGAAGCACAATACGCTATTGCACTTGGACGGATATATACCCAGCGCGGCGATATTGATAAGGCCAATAGCATCTATGACGACCTGATCAAAAATATGCCGGCCGACGCCATGTCCATCAATATGCTCGCATCACAGTTTTACCAGGCCGAGAACGCTGATTATGCTATCAAAATATTTTTGCAGGGGCGCAAATTGCTGCATAATGACAAGCTTTATACTTTCGAGCTGATAAATTTATACCGCTATAAAAGGGACAAGTCCAACCTGGTAGAAGAATACCTGAACTTTTTGCCCGAGAACCCCACATTTATTACCAAGGCCGAAAATACTTTGTCATCTCTATTTGAAGGTGAAGCGGATTATGATATGCTTAAGGATGCATTATTCCGCTATATTCAGAAAGATCCGCAACAAACAGTGTATGTTGATTTCCTGATCTGGCAGTTTTTGCAGCAAAAGCAATTTGACCAGGCCCTAAATCAAGCGATAGCCTTAAGCCGCAGGCAAAATGACGATGGTAACAACGTATTTGAATTATGCCAGACACTGATATCAAATGAGGCTTATGACAGTGCTATTCGGGGATACGAATTTATCATCAGCAAGGGCAAGGATGAGTCGTTATATATTCCGTCGAAGATAGAGCTGATCAATACCAAAAACCTGCTGGTAACATCGGGCAAATATCAGCAAAGTGATCTGTTCAGTCTGGAGAAAGATTATAATGATCTGCTAAACGAGTTTGGAAAAACTACCAGTACAGCATTTGCCATGCAACGACTGGCAAAGCTGGAAGCATTCAAACTGCACAAACTCACTGATGCTCAGAGCCTGCTGGAAGAAACTATTGCCATACCTAATCTTAAGCCTAACTTACTGAACAGTTGCAAGCTCGATCTTGGGGATGTTTACCTGCTTAACAACCGTGCTTATGATGCTATGTTGTTGTACGAACAGGTGGAAACCGGATATCCGAATACGTCCATTGCGCAGGAGGCTAAATTCAGAAATGCTAAACTTGCCTATTACACCGGCGATTTTGTTTGGGCGAAAGGGCAGTTGGATGTGCTAAAAGCAGCCACCTCGCAATTGATAGCCAACGATGCGCTTAATCTTTCGCTGCTTATCTCGGATAACTTAGCGGCCGATTCATCTGGCAATGCTTTAAAGATGTATGCCCGTGCCGATCTGCAGATATTTGCAGAGCAGCCAGAAAAAGCAGTTATGATATTAGATAGCATTGATGTAAAATATCCCAATAATTCTTTAAGCGATGATATTTTAATGGACAAGGCACGCATACTGCTCCAGCAAAAGGACTATGCGGAAGCTATTGTCCCGCTGAAAAAGATAGTGGATAATCACCCTTCAAATCTATGGGCTGATGACGCCGTTTTTATGCTCGGCGATATTTACGAGAACCATTTGAATGACAAGGAGCAAGCCAAAGCTTTTTATAAGAAAATTATAACCGACTATCCTGGCAGCCTTTGGATAAATGAAGCCCGCAAACGGTTCAGGATATTACGTGGTGATAAACCCGACGGAGAGTCATGATCTAATTTTGAATTACCGATTTAGTGAATTATTGAATTAAACATTTATACTTTTGCCGGATGCTGATCTATAACGAAACCTTTATAATTGACGATGCTATAGCCGACGAATGGCTGGCATGGATCAAAAACAATCATATCCCTGCTAGATTGGGAACTGGTTCATTTGATGGTTATAAACTCTATACCATACTGGATTCACCGAACGAGGGCATTACTTATTGCCTGCAATTTCAAACCGATCAG
>JBQCEA010000622.1:0-4823 GCA_051960695.1 Mucilaginibacter sp.
ATTTCTTTTCCTCTATTTTTAATGTGGCTGATGTAGAATAGATCTTAGGCGTGTACCATAGATATACATAGGATATGATAAGACAAATGATAACCGACGCGGCTATCCAGTACCACCTGCTTAATAATATTCTGACGATCTTGTAATAATCTATCTCCTGTGTTGGTAATCGTCTTGTAACCTTTTCTGTTTCCGACATTTAATGTTTTATAAGTGCATAAATGATCAATGCTGTGTTCAGTATGATCAAAACCGGTTGTAATGTGGTAGATAGATTTTGTATCTGATCGTTCTTTATTGCTCTTTTGTTTTGTGCGATATATATAATATCGTTGTTCTGCAATATTAGTCTCGGATCGGAAAGCGAGGTTATTTTACTCAGGTCAACTATAGTTACCTGCGGATTTTTGGGGTCGCCCCGGATAATTTTTATTGTTTTTTCATTTGCCTTATCTGTAAGGCCCCCCGCTTCGCCTATCATCTCTATCAATGTGGTTTTATCCTTAACTAATGGATAATTACCCTGGGCCTTTATCTCTCCGAGCATCGTTACCTTAAGGTTAATGATCTTCAGATCGATAATAGGATCTTTAAGCACATTTTTACGATAAAGGTCCTCAATAAGTTTTGCCGCTTGTGTACGGGTAAGCCCGGCAACGGTTACATGTCCGATAACCGGTAAAGCCACCGTGCCGTCATCCTCGACCTGGTAGGATTGGCCTTGCCCGGCAGTACCCGAACTAGCTTGCGTACCCCCGGTGGTAGGCTGGTCGTCTACGATATATTTAGTGCTTTGAAGGTTGCGGATCTGCAATATATCCTGTGATTTGATACGGTAATCGCTCGTTCCTTCACCGCCTCCAATGTGATTTGGCCGGGTTGTATCAACCGTTGCCGCTTGCTGCTGCTGAAACAAAACTTGCTGCTGTTTATAGGAACAAGACGAAAAGACAAGCGCGCCGAAAAGGAATATGCTAAGAATTAGGCTGATAAAATAACGCATATGCAAAGGAACTGCATATTTGTTTATATTACGCAGTGATTCAAAAATAGTATTTTGTATCATATAAAGTGTATTTTTCCCCGGATGCAAAATTTAAAAATTTCTATTATTACCGTAGCATTTAATGCCCAAAATACTATCGAACGCTGCATTTTATCTGTAATGGGGCAAAAATTCAACAACATCGAATATATAATTATCGATGGCGCTTCGAAAGACAATACCCTCGAAACTATTAACCGGTACAGGAATAATATAGACATCCTGGTATCGGAACCCGACAAAGGTATTTACGACGCAATGAATAAGGGAATAGCCTTAGCAACGGGGAATATTATTGGCATGTTAAATGCAGACGATTATTTTGCAGACAAGAATATACTGGATGATGTGGCCAATGCTTTTTCGTCGCAAAATATCAATATACTTTACGGCGACCTTGACTTTGTAGATACAGATGGGAAGGTGGTGCGCAAATGGCGCTCCGGAAAATATAGGAGCGGCCATTTCAATTGGGGATGGATGCCGCCGCATCCCACCTTTTATTGTAAAAAAGAGTTGTTTGAGAAGCTGGGTAATTATAGTTTAAGTTATGGGACTGCTGCTGATTATGAATTGATGCTTAGATTCATTCATGCTAATAAAACAAGCGTATTTTACCTGCATAAAGTAATGATCAAGATGGTTATTGGGGGAGTAAGTAACAAAAGTTTAAGTAACCGCGTAAAAGCACTGCGTTTCGATTTAAAGGCCATGCGGAATAACGATATTTTTTTTCCTTTCATGACCATTATTTTAAAGCCGCTTCGGAAAATCATGCAATTTTTTTAACAGGAATGAAAATTATTGTTACTTTGGCTGCCTGATCATCCGATATAACTGAGCCCCTAACAATTATATCATGACAGAACTTTTACATTCGAATCATTTAGTGTATTACATTGTTATAATAGCATTCTCAGTTCTGATAACGCTATTGGCCATCCCCTCGATACTTCATGTTGCCCGCTCAAGGCACTTATATGACGACCTCGGACATTTCCGAAAACAACACGATCACGGTATACCACGTTTAGGCGGTGTAGCCATTTTTGTGAGCTTTACTATTACATCGCTGCTTTTCAGTATGACCGACAAATCGCTTCCTATAAATTATCTGCTAACAGCCTGTATCATCCTGTTCGCAATGGGTTTAAAGGATGATCTTTCAGGGGTTAACTCGCGTACTAAATTCGGGATACAGTTTATTGTGGCTTTAATACTGGTATTGATGGGCGATATTCGTTTAACCAGCATGTATGGTGTACTGGGTATTTATGGCTTGCCTTACTGGCCAAGTGCAGCATTATCCATTCTTACTATAATATTGATTATTAATGCCTTTAACCTTATAGATGGTATAGACGGGCTGGCTGCCACTACAGGTATTGTAGCAAACGGATGTTTTGCTGCACTCTTTATTTATATGCACCAATACCAACTGGCCGCTGTTTCATTGGCTATGGTTGGCGCTATATTCGGCTTCCTGAAATATAACATTACGCCGGCTAAAATATTTATGGGCGATACCGGCTCATTGCTCATTGGCCTGATCTCTGTAGTTATGGCTATCCGGTTTATCGAGCTGAACAAATTCACCACTGCAAAATCACCCGAGATATTTTCGGCGCCTGCGTTAGCAGTAGCTATCCTGATAGGCCCTATTTTCGATACGCTAAGGGTATTTGTATTACGCATTTCAAATGGTGTTTCCCCATTTAATGCTGATCGTAACCATATCCACCACCGCATGCTGCGTTTGGGGCTTACGCATTTCCAAACTACTGCTATACTTGCTATAATGAACGTGCTTTGTATATCTACAGTAGTATTGTTGAGAAATTATGGTAATACCATATTACTTGGCACCATTCTGCTCATCTGCCTGTTATTTAACTGGGCTATCACTTTCCTTATCCGCTCAAGGGAAAGAGAGAGCATGGCATTCAAAAATCTGTTTATTTAGTATAATACAAGCTTAGTTTTCTGTCATAATTTCACGGCTATTAAGCACCCTCGCTTAAATTCCATAACTTTGCAGTATATCTAACTGTAATGAAAATTGCTGTAAATGGTTTCGGGCGCATCGGGAGAATTTTCTTAAGAAATATTATTGACAATCCTGACGTTAAGGTTGTGGCTATCAATGATCTGACAGATACTGCAACCCTGGCCCATCTTTTCAAATATGATTCGGTACACCGCGGCTTTAAAGGTACCATAAGCTCGGACCCCAAAAGCCTGCATATTAATGGTAAGCAAATAAAGGTACTGGCTGAAAAAGACCCTGCAAAATTGCCCTGGAAAGAACTGGATATTGACCTCGTAATCGAATCCACCGGGAAGTTTACTTCGAAAGATGGCGCAGCAAAGCATTTAACTGCCGGAGCAAAACAAGTGATCATTTCAGCACCATCAGCTGATAAAGATGTGCCCACTCTTGTAATAGGAGTGAACGATGACCACATCGATCTGCATGCACCTATCATTTCCAATGCATCATGTACGACCAATAATGTGGCGGTGATGGTAAAGATATTGGATGATAATTGGGGTATTATTGATGGCTATATTACAACTGTACATTCGATGACCGGCGACCAAAGTCTGCACGATGCACCGCATAAGGATCTGCGCAGGGCAAGGGCAGCCTCAGCATCTATCATTCCTACTACAACAGGCGCGGCTAAAGCTATTACCCATATTTTTACTCATTTAGATGGTAAGCTGGGTGGGGCAGGTATCCGTGTGCCGGTATTGAATGGTTCCCTTACTGATTTCACCTGTAGTCTTAAAAAGCCTGCTACACTTGAGGAGATAAATCAGGCATTCAGGGAAGCTGCAGACGGCCCAATGAAAAATATACTGGAATATACTGAAGACCCCATCGTTTCAACAGATATATTGGATAACCCGCATAGCTGCATCTTCGATGCAAAGCTGACATCGGTAGTTGGCGGTTTAACCAAAGTAGTGGGTTGGTACGATAATGAAATGGGGTACTCAAGCCGCCTGGCCGACTTGGTGGCAAAAATAAGCGTGGCAAAGCATGATCAGGTTTATACAGGCTGATGATGTGCTGCCGGTGCGCAACGAGGTTTTGCGTGATGGTAAACTAACTTTAGAACAATGCCGTTTCCCCGGCGATGATGCTGAGGGCGCCTTTCACCTGGGATATTTCGATAAGGAGCAACTGGTTTGTGTAGTTACTTTCTTTCCGAAAAGTTATGACGGTTACACGGGTAGAGGCTACCAGTTGCGCGGTATGGCTACACTTGAAAGCCATCGCAGTAAAGGCATCGGCAACCAACTGGTAAATTTTGCTATCGTTTACCTGCGTGGGCAAAAAGCCAATTACATATGGTGTAACGCCCGAAAAAAAGCTTTACGGTTTTATGCCGATCTGGGCTTTGAAATTATCTCCGATGAATTTGAAGTGCCTAACATTGGCCCGCATAGGGTGATGTATTTAAAGATACAGTGAGTAAGCCCTATTCATTTAGGTTTAAACTATCGGAAGCTTTTACCTTTCTCCTTTTAGCTTTCACCTTTTCTAAAACACCTTTTTCATTTTTGCGTTCAGAATCTGGAATTAAATGCTGAATTTGGCAGCCCGTAAACAATTACCCCGCTTAACAACCATGAAAACAATAGACCAGATCAAATTTTTGGGTAAAAAGGCTCTTGTAAGGGTCGATTTTAACGTCCCGCTTGATGCGAACTATAATATAACCGACGATAACCGTATGACGGCAGCTTTGCCGACCATTAAAAAGATACT
>JBQCEA010000623.1:0-3651 GCA_051960695.1 Mucilaginibacter sp.
AAAAGACCTTACCCAAACCAACGTAACCAACGTTGCCAATGGTTTAACAGCTAAGGTTTCTGGCTTGGCGGTTTACTCACTCGATAACGGCGTTGACCCTAACATCCAGGTTCGGTTACGCGGTAACCGCTCCCTGGAAGGTAACAACAACGCGTTGATCGTTGTAGACGGAGTGCCAATTCCAGGTGGTAGCTTATCCGCCATCAACCCGAATGACATTGCCGATGTTACCATATTAAAAGGTGCAGGTTCTGCCGCTCTTTACGGTTCTGAAGCATCAAACGGTGCTATCCTG
Source organism: Mucilaginibacter sp. (assembly GCA_051960695.1). Classification (GTDB taxonomy): domain Bacteria; phylum Bacteroidota; class Bacteroidia; order Sphingobacteriales; family Sphingobacteriaceae; genus Mucilaginibacter. Next base: position 296 of record JBQCEA010000623.1, read on the forward strand.
ATCACCACTAAAAGAGGTTCAAGTGATGGTAAACCGGTTATTCAGTATGGAAACTCATTCCAGGCAGAAATGGTGTCTTTCTATCCAAAACTGCAAACTACTTACGGCCCTTACGGTGGTGAGTCTGTTTCATCAGGATACTTAGATCCAATTACCGGTTATTCAAAATATGTTCCTTATGAGAATCAGGAATACGGACCTGCTTATGATGGCAGCTTAGTGCCGATCGGTGCGCCGCTTGACAGCGCTAATGGTAAACAATTGATGGTTCCATATAAAGCTTATCCTACAAGCCCGATCAAAGCATTCTTTAAAACAGGTATTACCGAGCAGAACGATATCTCGATCCAGCAGGGTGATGCGAATAATTCATTTTATTTTTCAGCACAAAACTTGTATCGCACTACTGTAGCACCTAATGATAAATATGTTAGGAATGCTTTCAGTGCACGCGGAAAAAGAACTTTCGGCATTTTCTCTGTTGACTACTCAGTAAGCTATAGCAAAGTTAATTTAAGCACATTTTTGGATAATAATAATGCGAGCTTAAACGTACCGGGCAGCTTTGTTACTAATGCCGGGGACAATAACCTGTACGCTTCTATTCTGCAGTTGCCTGCATTTTTGAACATCAAAGCATATTCAAACCCGAATTCTGATGCGGCTAACGTAAACAACTATTATGATGCTTACGCCATCAACCCATACTGGATCATTGATAATGCAAGAAGGAACGCTAACCGCGACATCTTACTTTCAACAATTAACCTAAAACTTTCTCCTACCAAATGGTTAGATGCAAGCTATCGTATATCTGACAACTTTGGTATTGACCAGGAAAAGTTAACCAGGGCTGAAGCCGACTTTACACCTTATGCAACAAGCGACTTCTATTCTGCAAGTAACGTTCCATCCGGTTTTTCTGTTACTGGCAGGGCGCCAGGCGCAGTTTATGAATATTACCAGTATGGCGATGGCACAAACAGCTATAATGGCGATTTAGCACCAGGCGGTTATTCACGTTTACAAGGTGACGCGTTATTGGATTTTCACCATACATTCTTTAAAGATTTCAAAACTAACTTATTGTTAGGCAACACCGTTTGGCAGGAATATGAAAGGGCTATGATGAGCGGTACCAATAACTTGCTGATCAATAATTTCTATAATATTAACTCAGCAGGTGGTACAGTAACTTCCAAAGAATCTTCATACCTGATCCGTCAGATATCTTATTATGCTGATTTGAGCATCGGTTATAAAAACTTCCTGACTTTGGACGGAACATTCAGAAATGAGCAGGATTCAAGGCTTTCAAAGGCAGAGCGTTCATTCAACTATCCTTCTGTTAAGTTATCATTTATCCCAACCGACGCTATCCCGGCTTTAAAGGATAACAAAATATTAAACTATGCTAAGATCTACGGTTCAATAAGCCGTGTAGGTAATATCGATATTTCTCCTTACCAGATACTTAACACTTATAGTGTAGGTGGTGGTTTTCCTTACGGAACTTTAGGCGGTTACTTGTTGAACACTCGTGAATTTAGCCCGACACTGAAACCTGAGTTAACTACTGAGTATGAAGCTGGTACTGAATTATCATTCTTTAACAGCCGTTTGGATTTCAACTTTACCTGGTATAACCAGTATGACCGTAACCAAACTGTGCCTATCAGTATTTCCGGAGCAACAGGTTACACGACTTCATTGACCAACATTGGTGAAACTCAGTCACAAGGTTACGAGTTCCAGTTAACCGGTGACATTTTAACCCAGGCACAGAATAAAGTATTGTGGAGAGTTGGCGGTAACTTGTCTATCAATAATTCAAAACTGATCTCATTGGAGCCAGGTTTAACGGAGTTAGACTTAGGCAACCAGCAATTTGCAGAGGTAGGCCAGCCCTTCCCATTACTGAGAGGAACTGACTTCGTTCGTGACCCCCAGGGCCATGTAGTTGTTGATGCCACCACTGGTTATCCAAGTACTGACAATACCAAACTGACTACATTTGGCCGTACATCACCTAAATATAACTTAGGTGTTAATACATCAGTAGGTTATAAATTCGTAACGTTGTCAGCAGTAGCTGAATATCGTGGCGGTGACGTGATCTATAACGGTATCGGGTCAACAATGACCTTTACCGGCGCCACCTATCTGTCAGCAGAAGCAGGCCGTCAGCCATTTATCTATCCAAATTCAGTTATCCAAACATCACCAGGTGTTTACGTTAAAAACACTAACGTAAATGTTCAGAATGGTAACTATGGTTTCTGGCAGCAGTCAGCCTTCAGTGGCACAGATGCCGCATTTGTAACCAGCGGCGCATTCTGGAAATTAAGGGAAGTAGATTTGGCGTTTAATCTGAACCAGTTTGTTAAACAGAGCAAATATATAAAGGGATTAACCGTTGCTTTAACCGGCCGTAACCTGTTTATGTGGTTACCAAAGAGCAACCTTTATACCTACCCTGAATTCTCTAACGCCGGCGCAAACAGTAACGTGCGTGGTGTAAACGACGATGCTCAGTTACCTGGTACCAGGGTATTTGGTGCTGATTTAAAAGTGACATTTTAATTAAATACAGAAAAGCGATGAAAAAATATATATCATTTATAGCAGTGGTTTTTGCAGTCGGCATAGCCGGTTGTAAAAAGGACTACCTGAGCCAGGAGCAAAATCCCAATCAGCCTTCAATAACCACGCCAACGCTCTTGTTGCCGGCTGCAGAAGTAAAGACGGCATACATTTATCAAAGGGCTTATCCAATGTACGGTGTATGGGACGGCTACTGGACCACAAGTGGTAACTATGTACCTAACCCATCAATAAACGAGTATCAAATAACTACTGGTGACTTCGGCCTCGCTGATGGTTATGATATTTATACTGACCTCTACCTTGCCAACGCAAACTTTAATGTTTTGCAAGGCTTATCAACCGGTTCAGAAAATGCCAATTATGCAGCTATCGCCATCATAATGAAAGCGTTTAACTTTGAACAATTAGTTGATAACTATAATGACGTGCCGTATACACAGGCATTTGATCCTAAGAATGTAACCCCGGCTTTTGATAAAGGTGTGGATATTTATCACGACCTGGGCAAGCAATTGGACAATGCGATCAAATTGATCCAGGACAATCCAAATGCAACAGTGCCTACAACAGATGTGATGTTTAATGGTGATATGGGCCAATGGGCACAATTTGCTAATACATTGAAGCTTCGTTTAGCGGTGATGGTTTACAAAAAGTTGGGAAAAACTGACCCACTTGTTGCTGACCTGGCCTCAACTGCAAGTGTAGGATATCTTAGCGCTGATGCGGCAATTAATCCGGGTTATACG
>JBQCEA010000624.1:0-2894 GCA_051960695.1 Mucilaginibacter sp.
GTTGCCTCGTCCTGTGTTACATCACGCACTTCATCTACGCGTTTCGGATCGAATATTTTAGGAAGATAAGCCTCCGGCCAGCGCCTGATGCCCGGTATCGATGAACCATCGGTAGGTTGGCAGCCAACGATACAAATATTAGGGTTCTTCTCTTTTAAATAGGTTGAGCAGCCCATAATAGTACCGGTAGTACCCATTGCACTTACAAAGTGGGTTATTTTACCTTCGGTGTCGCGCCAGATTTCCGGCCCGGTAGTTTTAACATGGGCCATGTAATTGTCGGGGTTGGCAAACTGGTTTAATATATAGTACTCGCCGGTAGCAGCTTTTTCTTCGGCATAATCGCGGCAAGCCTCAATGCCATCAAGCAGCGTTACCTTGGCGCCGAATGCCTCCATCGCCAGTGTGCGCTCCTTTGTAGAGTTTGAAGGTAAAGCCAACTCTATCTCGAGGCCAAAAAGCGCGGCGATCATAGATAAAGCGATGCCCGTATTGCCGCTGGTGGCTTCTATCAGTTTAGTGCCGGGCTTAATATCACCGCGTTCGAGCGCGCTGCGTATCATATTGAGCGACGCACGGTCTTTTACACTGCCACCCGGATTGTTGCCCTCCAGTTTGGCATAGATGGTTACATTAGGGTTGGGGTTGAGTTTTTTTAGCTCCACCATTGGTGTGTTGCCAATGAGATCAATAATTCCGGACATGTTTTTATAGTTAGTGATTAAGTTAAGTAGTTGACTGTGTTAAGTAGTTGACCAACTAATCAACTTAATCTAACTTAATCAACCACTGAACGATGTTTATTCCCTTATCTTTTCTTTCAGCAGGCTTACCTCGTGGGTGTGGTATACCTTTGAGTAAGGCGGAACGCTTTTAGTAAGCCATACGTTACCGCCAATAATGCTGCCTTCGCCTATTACCGTGCGGCCGCCCAGGATGGTCGCGCCTGCGTAAATGATCACATTGTCCTCAACAGTGGGGTGGCGCTTTACATTTTCAGACGTTTTGCTCACACTTAAAGCACCGAGGGTTACGCCCTGGAATAACTTTACGTGCCGGCCGATCTGGCAGGTTTCGCCAATTACCACACCTGTACCATGGTCGATATGAAAATATTCGTCGATGCGGGCTGCGGGGTGTATATCGATACCTGTTTTTGAATGGGCATATTCGGTAAGGATGCGCGGTATCAGCGGGACTTCCAGCTTATACAATAAATGTGCAAGCCTGTAAAATGATATAGCATAAAAACCAGGATAAGCGCGTATCACCTCGAACTCGCTTTTCGCCGCAGGGTCACCTGCAAAGGTAGCCTGAATATCAGCATTTAGCAGACGGTATAACTCGGGCAGCGAGTTAAAGAATGCTTTAGCTATCTGCTCATTCTCTTCATGATGTTTTCCGCGCGTGGCATCAAGGAGTTCGCAAAGTTCGCTTTCGAGCCGTACAAATTCTGCCTCCAGTTGATGAACAAAGGTGTACAATCTTTTAGATTGCTCTGGGTATAACAAACGGATAACCTGCAATGCCCAACCCGCTATTTCCTTATTAGAAGGCACAGCACCGGTTATTTGTTGTTTATCTAAAATACGCTGGTAAAATTCTCTCTCCATATTTCTCGCACTCAACTGGTTGATTGTGTGTGATTTGATTGCAAATTATAAAAAACGATGTTTAAACGCGTCGTTTCAAAGTCACAAACGCAGGTTTAGGCTTACGGTTTTTGCAAAAAAATATTTTAAGATCCTGAATAAAAGAGGCTATCATCCTCGTCATTAAAATCAGTCGCATGTTAAAAGGCTTTGATGGCCTTAAAAACGATAAACCATTTCATAAAGTTACGACAAAATTATTATCTACAATATTTATATGCTAAATAGATTAATCAGAAGCGGAATATTTTTGGAAAATATAGCCCATCTTGAACGCCAAAACATTGCTGACATAGGGCTGTCACCAGCGGGTTGTTACTTTGAGGTATAAACTTAAAAACACAACATTATGGACATTATTAAAGCGCTTTTGAAAGAAATGGATCAGGAAGCTGAAGCTACCCGCAAAATGTTATCACGCATACCTGACGATAAATACGACTGGCAGCCCCACCCAAAAAGTATGACCATACGCCGCCTGGCTACACATATTGCTGATATACCATCATGGGTACAGATGGCTATTGATGACGATGAGCTTGATTTTGCCACGACAACACATAAAGAACCCGAGATCAACAAAACATCAGATCTATTGGAGTTTTTTGAAAAATCGTTTAAAGAGGGCAGGGAAGCACTTGCAAGGGCTAAAGAAGATATGTTGGAAAAGCAATGGACCATGCGCAATGGCAGCGACATTTATACTGTGGCAACCAAGTATGAGATCGTACGAGTGGCATTTAGTCAAACCATACACCACCGTGCGCAGTTGGGTGTTTACCTGCGATTACTAAATATACCGATTCCGGGCACATACGGTCCAAGCGCCGATGAGATGTAGTCAATAATATAAACATCGCTGCAGGCTTCATCGCCCGTAGCGATGTTTTATTAGTTTAGCTCATCGGAGGTATATTCATAGCCGGTATAATGTGTGTTCGTAACACTGCCATCGGTAGTACGCGTACAAAAAAGTACTACGTAGCTATTTATCATGTTGGCATCTGTTGAAACAGTCTTGATCTGCATGGCTATATCTTTACCTAATTTTCTCAATGCAGTTGTGTCTGTTTCGGCAGGAATATTTTTGCCATTGTAAAGCCTTGTTGTGAGTACGGTTGTATTGCCCCCCGAGCCGCTCCATGCATTTTCCTTGAGGTCAATTTCGTCAAATCCACCCGAACATTTAATAACTTAAAAGACAAAATCTGCATTCTTGCTCAATTTTTCCGGAGATTTTTG
>JBQCEA010000625.1:0-2759 GCA_051960695.1 Mucilaginibacter sp.
TACCCGTTTCATTTCAAATAAACGGTAAAATTTACCTATTGTTTAGTCCGGTTAACTATTCGGCTGAGTAGCAGGTTGTTATTAACCAGCGGCGTTAAGGTGCCGGATCACTGTTAAATGCTTTCTTTGGAAATTATCATCCAGTCGTCGTTACCATGCCCCGCGGCTATCCATTTATCCATTTCCGCAGCAATGGCAGGAATAGTTACCAGGTGGGTACCACCGTCCTCTGCGCCGCTGAGCATTAAACCGGCATCCTTGCGCGCCATCTGAAGCTCCCATGAGGGCTGACTGAAATTAGCGTCGGTCATGCGCTTAAGCCTTGCAGATACGGCCGCAGCAGGGTTCCAAACGCTGAACAGTTGGGCAATGTCATCTGGCGAAATACCCTGCGCCTTGCCTAAGGCCAATGCATCAGATAAGCCTGTAGTAAATGCCAGCAGGAAAAGATTGCCGACAAGTTTCATCCCGGCTGCTTTCCCCTCTTCCGGCCCAAGGTCCATTAGTTTGCCGGTCATTTTAGATAACTTCGGCGAAGCTTTTTCCATCACTGACCTGTCGCCCGAAACCAGCATATAACCTGTACTTTCCAGCGCATTCGATGGCCCCATAAATACAGGTGCATGAAGATAGGTAAAACCCCTTGCTTTCCAGTTAGCTGTGCGTTCGGTAGCGCCTTTTGCCGAGGTAGTTGTATGGTCAATAATAAGCGCGCCGGGTTTTAATCCCGGGCTTGCCGCAGCCAGCACCTCGTCAACTGTAGCATCATCTTTCAGCGTGAGATGAACAATATCCGCGTCTCTTACAGCGTCGGCTGCGCTATCAAAGGCTTTCGCGCCAAATGCCTCAAGTGCTTTGGCTTTAGATGTAGTACGATTCCAAACCTGCACCTCGTCACCTTTTTTGAGCATAGCTTTTACAAAATTTGAGCCAAGAAGGCCCATTCCTAAAAATGCTTTCATGAGGGCAATTTAGTCACAATTAACAAATTTGCATACTATACAAAGAGCACTTGTGTCGTAGAAACTACCTTGTACTTTCAACAGTATATACAAAACTATCAGCTTTGTAATATCCAAGGTTAAACTCCATGGGGCGCTCTCCCTGGTCATAAACAAAACGCTTACGGAAAAGGATCGGGCTGCTCTCAGCAACAAGCAACTTTTTTGCGATCTCAGGAGTAGCGGCTTGTGCGCTGATCTCTTCTTTTGATAAGGTTGCGATAGTTGAATGTTGGCTTTCAAGCATTTCATAAAGGGGAATGGCAAAATCTTCTTCCCCGGTTAAGCCGATACGGGGATGGAAGTAAGAGACAAAATACACGAATGGTTCATCAGGACGCCCGCGCACTTTCTCCATCATGAGTACCATTTTATCTTTTTTGATCTCGAAAAAGCCGGCGACCTCATCGTCCGGTTTAACCCAAGTAATATGAAGCTCGAAGTTCCTTATCGTAATGCCTCTCAGTTTCATTTCCTGCGAAAAGCTCAACCAGTTGTTCGATTTAGAACTCACCGTAGATTGTGCAACCTTGGTACCGGTCTTCTTCTTTCGTATCAGCAAGCCTTCAAAAACCAGCTTATTGATGGCTTGTCTCAGGGTGGTTCTGGAAATAGCCAATTGTTTTGATAATTCAACTTCATTAGGCAGGATCTTCCCGGTTTTATATTCCGGATCCTGGATCATTTGCCTGAGGAGTTCCTCTGCCTGGATGTGTAGCGGGACGGGACTCTTATGATTTATCGTGTATTTCATACACCCAAAGTAAAGCATTTATTAATATGTTCGAACATATTGTGTCAAATATTTTATCAACTTTTCAAGTAAGTTTCTTATCTGCCAATATATAAGAAAAAATAATCTTATAAAAAACTTGCATGTCAAATAAATATCTTTATGTTTGTACATTATAACAAATCATTCGATTTCCATTTGCCAATTATAGTCTTTCAGATCATGCCTGTTATCGTCTGAAAATTAATATGTACATACATTATAACAAATATGAATATTCTGCAAGTTGCCAAAACTTTAAACGATTTAGAAATAGAGGAAGGGATGCCTTTCAGGAAGACGGGACAATATTTAATGCCCAAATCAATTAAGTCTTCCGCCGGTCATGCTGCCTATAACATCTATCCGGTATTTAATGTTGGCGATGGACGTATCTATGATGATTATATTTCAATGGCTGAGTGGATCATTGGCAATAAGAATGTTATTATCGATGGATATGTAGGAGTTTTTTGGGACATTATTAAAGATTCATTGGTAAAATGCTTTGAGCAACTAAATATCTCTGTCAAATGGATCAATGCTGGTGACTTCTTAAAAAATGAAACTGCAATTGATGAATTGGTAGCACCTTACCTTGGAGCAGAAGATTCGGTTTGGGGCACTAAATGTTTGCTGTCCATAGAAGATCTGTTCAATACTCAATTACTGGAAAAACAGTTACCTGACCCTGGATACGATATTAATATTCTATATGGTACCGGCGCTGCTATTGCCAACTGGGGGACGCCAGTCATTTACATTGATCTGCCAAAGAATGAACTGCAGTTCCGTATGCGGGCGGGTTCAATAAGAAGTTTAGGCAGTACTCAATTATCTGAGCCGTTTCAGATGTATAAACGGTATTACTTCGTTGATTGGGTATTATTCAATGCCCATAAAAAGAAATTATTAGAACGTATAGGAATAATAGCCGACGGTCAATGGCCAGGCGGCATCAGCTGGATGAAAAATGAACATTTTCT
>JBQCEA010000626.1:0-5165 GCA_051960695.1 Mucilaginibacter sp.
AGTATCGTAATTCCATGCACCTTTGCCATAGCGCTTCCATTCCTGCTGGGCACGGTCCATAGGCTCATGATGTGATGTGCCCATTACAATGCCGTATTCATCAGCCAGTATAGGGTCGAGTTTGTCATCGTCATTAAAGGCGTTGCCCCACATTGCCGGCCACAAATAGTTGCCTTTGAGGCGAAGGATCAGTTCAAATATCTTTTCATAAACCAGGTGGTTCACTCCGCCGAACTTTTCGCGCGCCCAGCCAGAAAATGCCGGAGCCTCATCATTAATAAAAATGCCACGGTATTTCACCGCAGGTTCACCGTCGGTATAACGCCCTGGAAGCACATAAAGTGCTTTCTTCTCTTTTACAGGCACATCCGCCCACCAATACCACGGCGAAACCCCTATCTGTGCCGAAAGGTCATATATACCATAAATAGTTCCGCGTTTATCGCTGCCTGCTATTACCAATGCGCTCTCTACACCCGGAAAAGGATGTTTCACTACCTGAGTGACCCAGGTTTCCCATTTACCGGTAACGCCATTTACATTGATCTTCTTTTCTTCAACAAGCTTATCGATCAGCGGATCTTTGCCCAATGTGCCGATGAGAACTATGAACTTTGCTTTGTTAGGGATTTCAGTTATCAATTGTGATTCTGACCGGGTTACTGTTTTAATATCCTTTTGCAAACTTTTGGCCGCCAGGGTAACACCTGCATAATCTGCTTGGCTGACATATAGAGGCGACGTAGTACCATTGGCTGAAAGCTGGAAATATCCCGGACCGTTTTGGGTTGAAATATAAGATCGTTCTCCCGGAGATTGCGAACGGGCCGAATGGGTAATGGTCAATAATATAATTGCAATAAAGCAAAGACGCTTTTTCATGAGGTCAAAAGTTAAGATTAAAAATTGACAACTTTCCAGTATGCTTTCTTGGGCCGTAGGTTTTGATCGAACAATAATGGGTAATTTTTCCGGCCATCAACAGGATATTGATCCAGCCAGGTGTTTTTATCGGAGATATTCCAGAAGGTAACACCGCTTATTACATTTTTATATTGACGAAAGACCTTAAATACCATGGCGTACTGATCAGCTTGCTTTTGCTCCAGTTCAGGAGCATAGTCATCTTTTTCTCCTGATCGTTTGGCGCGGCGGTTCTTTTCCCAGGGATAAATGGACATATCCAGTTCAGTTACCTGAACTTTTAAGCCCAGCGATGAGAACTTCTTGATAGTTTCGACCAGGTCTTTCTGTGCAGGTTCATATATCGACCAATGTGCTTGTATACCCACCGCATTAATAGGCACATGGGCATCCACCAGCATTTTTAGCAGTTTATATATACGCTCGCGTTTTTCCGGCCTTACAGCACTATAGTCGTTATAGAATAATATAGCGTTAGGATCGGCCTCATGAGCGTATTCAAATGCCTTAATTATAAAATCGTCGCCGCATATCTGGTACCATAATGAATTGCGCAGGAATTTGGTACTGTCGTCATCAATGGCCTCATTAACCACATCCCAGGCGTATATTTTACCTTTATACCGGTTCACAACCGTTGTAATATGGTCTTTTAACCGCTTTAGCAGAACTTCTTTGGTTACCAATTTGCCATTAGCATCTTTAAATAACCATGCAGGTGTTTGCTCGTGCCAGCATAAGTTATGTCCGCGGACACGCAAGCCATGTTTCTGTGCAAATGCTACTATTGAATCCGCATCACGCCAGTTATAGCGGTTTTCTTCAGGATGGATAGGCCCCATCTTCATGGCATTCTCAGGCGTCAGGCTATTAAACTGGCTTAATATCAGTTTCACTTCCTGTGGGTCTTTGAGATCCCTTGCCGATACCGCAACACCGATAGGGAAGTAGTTTTTATAATAATCTTTCAATCCTTTCGTGGCTGTGGCCTGTGCAACCGATGTCAATTCAAAAGCTGTACTAAACAACACAGATAACAAAGCAGTTCTATAAATCTTAAAAAAAATCATTTAAATATAGTTTAAGAGTGGTAAACAATCGACTATGTAAAGAAAAAATAAAAAAAATTAAAATGCAATCGATTGTTGAATTGTAAATTTTATTTTACATCTTTATAGTGGTCAACGCACAATTTGTACATTAATAAGCGTCGTCCATTAAAGCCGTATTCAAAGCTTATTTTATATTAAAGAAACTGGCTGATACAAATGCATCGGTTTGGTTGAGTAATTGAGCGAAGCTGCCTTTTCGAAGGCAGCTTTTTTTAAGTCATGATGCATAATATCACTTAACACAAATACCAAACGATAGCCGCCGAAGCAAACAAACAATACAGAAAATAAACCATTAAATCCCTCGATGAAAAAAATGCTCAAATTCGCAAGTCTTGTTTTTTTGACAGTGTTCGGAATTAGTACTGCTGTTTCAGCAACCGCTCAAAATGCCAAAAGTGATTCCGATAAATATTATAACGAGGTAAAGACATACGTCAATCCCGTCCTTCCAGGCGATCATCCAGACCCAACACTATTAAAGGTAGGCAACGACTTCTATCATTGCGGGTCCAGCTTTCATTTCAATCCTTACCTACCTGTATATCATTCCAAAGATTTGGTTCACTGGCAGATTATAAGCCGGGTTGTACCTCCGGCATACGCAGAAAAAATCACCGACAAGCCATCTGCAGGGGTATGGCAAGGGGCCATTAGTTATTTTTACGGTTCTTACTGGATTTATTTCTCTGCCAACGGTCAATGGTTCTGCAAGGCCAAAACCCCTTATGGACCCTGGTCTGCGCCAGTCGCTGTGAAAACGCCCGCTGCTACAGGACCGCTTGGTTATGACAATTCCATCTTTGTAGACGACGACGGAAAACCGTATATGCTCATTAAAAATGGTCAGAAGGTTAACCGCATACAGGCTATCGGGTACGACGGCCAGTTAACCGATACTGTTATTAATCTTGATTGGATAAACGCTAAACTTCAATACAGTTGGGCCGAGGGGCCCGTAATGTGTAAACGAAAAGGTTATTATTATTACTTTCCAGCTGGCGACGTATCCGGCGGTCAGTTTGTTCTGCGGACCAAAACTTTAACCAGTGATTCTAATAAATGGGAACGGCTGGGTAATTTCTTTAAGCCGATCACAGATCCCCAGGCAAGGTTCAGAAACCCCAACCATATTTCGGCGCCTATTCAGCTTTCTGATGGCAGTTGGTGGACATTGGGCCAGAGTTACGAGCGTTTAGGGAATGATGATTGGGCAGGAATGGGCAGGCAGACATCATTATTTCCGGTAATATGGGAAGGTGACCGGCCGTGGGGAATGGCGCCGGTAAGCACTCCTATCAACCGCCCCAACTTGCCGCAAGCCGGTATTCTTTGGCGCAGTGTACAGTCTGATTACTTCGACGAAGACACCCTGGCCTTATGCTGGCACTTTTTAAACAGGACTGCTGCCACTAATTATTCTCTTACTGCAAGAAAAGGCTGGATAAGACTTACGCCAGCTGGTGAAAGGACACATTTGCTACAGAAGGAAACCGACCATTTTTATTCTGCCGTAACCTGTGTCGACTTAAATGCTATGGATACAAGCACGGAAGCGGGCATTTATCTTACTAACGGAGATCAGAAAGTAAACGTGCGGCTTTACACATGCTTCGACCACGGAAAAAAGATCATATTTCAGTTAGGTACCATGAGGCATGTTGTGGTTAATCCCTTTGGCAACAAAGTGTGGTTAAAACTACAACGCTATGGGCATAAGCTGATGGGGTATTTTAGCAAAGATGGCATAACCTGGACAAGCCTGGGAGTTTCCATCAGTGCGATAAGTCTCGACCGGACGCAGCCTAATTTTAATTCATGGGTGGGAACAAGCATTGGGTTGTTTGCGGAAGGAAAACCGGCTGACTTCGACTTTTTTATTTGTAAAGATGGCTTCTCTGAATTACCAGCAATCGGCTACAGTAATTACTTCGGTATCAAAAAAGTATTTACAAACGATCAGGCATCAGTCACCAATACGTCCGACCATGGCGGCTGGCTAATGATCTCAGGGGTAGATATTGGCAAACCAAATTATCCGGCCAAACAAATAAAGGTATCAGCATCGTCATCAAAGAATACGGTAATCGAGATCTGGCTGGACGATCTGAAAAATGGACAAAAAATTGCGACCATACCTGTACCGCACACTAACGTTGGCAATTGGGAAACATGTATAAAGCCATTAAAGGGTGTTTATGGGCATCATGATGTGTTTATTAAATTTATGCCAGGTAGTCATGGCTCTACATTTATCAAAAGTATTTCCTTTACAAAAGTGAAAACAATTAAACGAAATTAATTACTGAACAAAGTAAGCGTTGCCCCTTTTAGTCCCGAAGCTTTTGCAGTAAGTACTATTTTGCCTGGCTGGCTGTTTTTTGACCTTACGATTACTAGTGCCATACCGCTGAATGCTTTTCGGTCTTTAGATGGGAAAGCCACCAGATCAGCGGGATTGCCATTGTCCGTTGCAACAATTTCTGCTGGCCCTGATATGGAAAAAGAGATATTATTATCAGCCTGCGGCAACATGATGCCATTTTTATCGACAACCTTTACCGTTACAAAAGAAAGATCATTCCCATTCGCCTTGATCTTGGCCCTATCTGGTGTAAGCTGTAAATTGGTCGGCTTACCTGCCGTTTTAACAATTTCTACAGCCCATGGCTTACCTTTTTTAAAGGTAACTACCTTGAGTTCGCCTGGCTCATATTTTACATCATCCCATCTGAAACGGTATTCATATTTACCCCGCTTCTTCCTGCCCAGTGATTTTCCGTTCAAAAAAAGTTCGGCCTCATCGGCTGATGAGAACACATGCACAGGCGTTATCTTACCTTCTCGCCCGGGCCAGGTCCAATGTGGCAAAATATGGGCAAACGGCAAATCGGGCCGCCAGCGCGCCTGGTAAAGATAAAATCTGTCTTTTTTGAAGCCAGCCAGATCTATTATCCCTGAATAGGAGCTTCGGGCACCATAATAAGGGGTCGGTTCACCCAAATAATCCCAACCTGACCACACAAATTCCCCGGCCACGAAGGAATGCTGGTCTTGTGCTGTAAATACCTTGTCTGGCGACGCACCAAATTGGGCTGTATACAATTCATATGCACTTACGGCTTGATT
>JBQCEA010000627.1:0-4074 GCA_051960695.1 Mucilaginibacter sp.
TGGCCCGGGGCATAGATTATTCCGCGGATGGTGTCCTGCTTATCCAACGTCATGATAGCTTTGGGCTCTTTTATTTGAGCTTCATAGGTAAACATAAGCCCGTCGACGGAACAGTCCGGGCCCAAATTGATCTGGGCAGACGACTGTCCTGTAAGTGCCCGCCCCGGCCGGATAATGCTGAGGCAGCTTGGATAGGTAAAATGGCAGTTTTTCCCAACCGAAATAGAATCTTTAGCAAAAAGCTGGCAGTTCCCCCTGAAACCGGCTTTGATGACAATTGCAGGTGCACAGACTAAAATGCCGTCGAGCTTTGCGGAACTATCCAGGGTAAGCGTCGTGTCCGATATCAGGACGACATTCCCTTTTAAGCGAACGCCGCTCACGGCTTCAGCATTTTTATCAAGATTGTAAATGCTAACTGGGTTGAAGAAAGAGTTTTGAACGGAATCACGCTGGTTAAGGTGGCGCCCTTTAAGGCTGAAAAGCTTCGATAATTGCATGAGCCTAGCCGTATCCGGTAGGGGTAAAATTTTCTCACTGGCCTTTTGCTTGCCGGTAAGCAGGTTTTTGCCGCCTGTATAAGCAATGCCATTAACATAGGCCGCCTGAATGCCGGCTTTTGGTAAAAACGCATCCCCGATAATGCTGGTCTTGCCGCTGACTGATAGCGGCCGGTCGTTGTCGGATAGGTACAATGCCGCCCATTTGCCCGAATCGATCTCATGCCCGATCATAAAACATCGTGAAAGGGTGTCCTTCCCGATGAAAGACCGGACTGTACCAATATCATACACGCCCCACACGGTCTGGTGTAAAAATACCGAGTCATTATCATGCCCGAACAGGCTCATTGGCTTACTAATTTGAAAAGTGGTATCGGCACTCTCCAGTACGATATTGATTCCTGAAGCAAGGTTATTTTCTAATTGGTCATAACGGAATTTATGCTGGTAACCTTCGCGGTAATAATAAGCGGAAACGATCAGCGAAGAGCAGAGCACGGCAATGACCAGGGCAATAATGATGACAATATATAACGCCGAAGCTTTTACCATGCTAAGCCTTTTTGCTTGTATCGCGGAGAACATGCTTTTTTCTCAGCCTAGGCAGGTGCAGCCTTTTCAGAAAGGGGACTTTGCTTTCGGTCAGTTGTTTTCCATTATCCCATTTCGTTATGGCGGCGAGGCTGCCGTCACGGTTCCAGTTTTTCCACGTACCGACCTTTAGTCCTTTATGGAAAGCGCCCTGTTCTTTGAGGCTTTTATCCCGGTAATATTGATCATAGGACCCATTGAGCAGTTTGCCACTAAAACCACCCTGGGTAGCATGAATAGTACCGGCTTCATACCAGTAATAGGTGCGGTCAGCCCTGGCCCTGGGTAATGAGTTTACGGGCTTAATTTCGATAACGGTGGTTACCGCAGTATCGGTGATCCGGGCGCGGTACAGCCCCATGTCGGGTAGGCTTTGGCCGAGGCAGTGGAGGGATGCGGTGAAAAATAATATGAACAATAAGTTTCTCATAATGCCGCAGACTTGATAGTGATAAATTTGGTTTTGCCCTGGTAGCTGATCTTAATGGAGTCACGCAGGTTTTTAAGGAGCTTCACTTGCTCCCTGGTTTCGCCTTCAGCCAGTGCCGCGCTTCGGCCATTGATATTCAGCAACGCGATGAGTTTTTTGGAACCCGGGTTCCGGATATATCCCGAGTAAGTGATCACCGACCAGTTGATCGCTGGTGGTGCTGGCCGGAGGTTATGCCTGATGACCACCCGGGGATGGCTCGCGGCTACGGTGTCTTTTCTTATATTTTGCGCGGCTTTGAACGGGTCGCTGTAGTGGAGCGACAAAGTAGCCGTGTCTTTGACCATGGCATAGTCGTTAAGTGCCTCTTTTAAAGGTTTAACCGATTGGGCAATGTTATCATCATCGTTAGCGGTGACTGCGTTGAATATCCGGTAGACGATCATTCCCCATAACCCAAGTACGAGGACGATCAAAAGGTAGGTAAGCTTCTTATTCTTCATCGGGCAACCTATTGTAAACTGAAACTTTGCAAAGGGGCCGGCTGGCTTTCATTACCCGCTGCATCGACCGCCGTCATGGTCCAGTAGAACTTATTGCCCGAACTCCCTGAATTAAAACTATAGCTTGTGCCGTTAACGGTTAAAGGAAAATTCTGGTTATACAGGGTTTTGCCGTCGCTTTGATAGATGTATAACTTATAAGCTGATGAGCCCGCCGAAGCGCTCCATTGCAGCGTGACAGGCAGGGGCGTAACGCTGCCGTCGCTGGGTGCCGTAAGGGTAACCGCCGGTGGCGGCGTGTGATCATAAGTGACCTGGTAAACGCCTGACCATTGTGCTTGCGCAGTGTCGTTTTCTGCCCTTACGCGCCATTGATAGGTTTGGTTTTTAGGAAAAGTAAAGCTGATCTGCTGTCCTGGAATAGCCTGGTTATAAAGAACGGCACTTTCGTCAATAAAATTATTCGTATCGATCTCCACCTGGTATTTGGTTGCGCCATATAAGAGGCCCCATTGGAAGGTTACCATGCTTTGCCTGGTTAATAAATTGTTTGCCGGCGCCGTTAGCTGGACGGCTTGTTGTTTGATGGAGGTTGCTGCAACCGTGAAGTTCCTCGGTCCCGCGAAGGCGGTTTGCGAGCTTCCGTTCTCGGCCAGGACACGCCATTGATAGTTCCCCGGGTTAAGGTTGAATGAAAATGTATTTTTTTTAACGACGGTGTCCAGTACCAGTGCTCCTGGGGCTTCAAATGAGGGCGTTACCACCTGCAGGTGATAAGTTAAGGCATTGTTAACCTGATCCCACCAGAAATTGACGGTATAACTTGTGCTGAGATGTTGATTAACAGGTGCTTCCAGCGTTACGGTGCTATGACTGATCGACGGTTCAATGATATCGCTGCACCCCGGTAAAATGAAGCAAAAAGACAAGCAAAACAGGCAGATAGAATAAGGGAAAGGTCTCAGTTTCATGTATGACCAAGTTATAAATTAATTCATCAAATTCAAATTCGGTATGACGTTAGACGAATTGCACACAAAGACACAAATCATTTAGCAAGAGTATAAATTAAAGAAGTTCTCAACCATCAATAAAAATAAAAGCGACGGTTATAGAGCATTTGCTAATTTGTTTCTATGACAATACTTCTACTTCTTGTATAAACGCTAGCAAATGTTCCAAAAATTTCCCGTCGGGGCTACAAAAGAGAATTTGAGCCATTCATTTTATATCCGGTAATAAATTAATAAGTTACTTTAACGAGCTTAAGAAGATTACGTTTATGAATGTTTTTCTGAATGGATTACAGCAAAATGATCTGCAAATGATGCAGATAATAACAAAAATTATTGCTCATGCAGTAAGAAACCAGATAGAGGATTTTCATGTCAATATCTGTCGGATGATCAAATGAAGGAATTAAACCCGTTAATAAGCAAAACTGTATCTAACTCGCTATTCGCTTTGGCAAATTCTGACAGGGACTTTTCTTCCCAGGAATTTATCGACTGGCATTTAAAATCTATACCGGACTACTGGGAGGATGCACAGTTATCCTCCACTTTTATGAAATCACACAATGCTTTATCCGATAAAAAAATCAGTTTCAGCTCAGATTTTTTGAATCAGCAATATGAATTGGGCAATATATTTTTTGAACCGCACATGTTCTGCATTCGATTGCGGGGCTCGTTTGAATTTAAAGATGTACCGTATTCAGATGGAAAGAAATTCAAATCTAAAATCACTTATCATTTACGAAAAGAAGGCTATGTTTATAACTACCCCAAAGACGGTTATGTGAAATCTTAGGCATTAATATTTTGAAAGCGATTTGCTTATTGATGCTATGGTAGAAGCTCATATTCAGATAGAAACCCAAAAACAATAGAAGAACTAATTTACATTATATCGAATATAATGTAAATTAAATTTCAATCTATATTCAGTAAAAAATTAAAAGTGTTTTTATATAGATCTTTAGTTTTTCTTGATTTTTCCGAACGAATATCCAGGAACTTCAAATGTATAATTATATGTGTCTTTT
>JBQCEA010000628.1:0-7398 GCA_051960695.1 Mucilaginibacter sp.
CAGCAATATACCTTTATAGAGGCTAAGGTGGTCAATAATTCGGTTAACCGCAGTAATAATTACCTTACCATTGATAAGGGCAGTATGCAGGGCATAGCCAAAGGCATGGGTGTGATATGCGGCTCTGGTTTGGTGGGTAAGGTCGTATTTGTTGGTGAACATTTATCGGTAGTGCAATCGCTGCTGCATAAGGACTCAAGGTTTAGCGCGATGCTGGCAAAAGAGAAGGAATTGGGCTATATAGAATGGAGCGATGACCTCGATCCGAGAAAAGGTATTTTAAAAGATGTATCTAACAATGCCCAGCCTAAGGTTGGCGAGCCTGTGGTGACTTCCCAGTATTCGCTTTTCCCTGCGGGTATACCGATAGGTAAGGTGAGCAGCCTGCATACTAAAGGCGGTGGTTTTGCATTGAATATGGAAGTAACGCTTGCGGTTGATTTTAGCAAGCTGCAATATGTGGATGTGGTAATTAATAAGTTGGCACAAGAACAGGCGGGACTGGAGGCGCAGGAAAAGAAAGATGAGTAGAACGATCCTGATCAATATTATAAGGTTTGTTGCGCTGGTGTTTTTACAGGTATTCCTGTTAAAGAATATTACACTGTATAATGTTTCCACGCCTTATTTGTATATTCTGTTCATCCTGCTTTTACCGTTCGAAACACCGAATGTAGTGCTGTTTGCACTTTCGTTTATTTTGGGTTTGACCATTGATGCCTTTTACGATACACCGGGCCTGCATGCTGCATCCTGTGTGCTGCTGGCATTTGTCAGGATATTATTCATCAGTATAACTGTACAAAAAGAAGGTTTCGATAATGAGCCTGAACCTACCTTGAGTATAATGGGGTTCCGCTGGTTTTTTACCTACGCCCTTATACTTACATTATTCCACCACTTCTTCCTTTTTAACCTTGAAGTTTTTCGCTTTTCAGAAATACCTTACACACTTAGTCGTTTTGTATTGAGTTCGATATTTACTGTATTTTTGATGCTGCTTACCGGGTTTTTATTTTTCAGAAGGAAAGAACGTAAATGAATAGATTTTTTGAGCGCCGCTATATTATTTCCGGAATATTTATTACGCTTATCCTTATACTTCTTGCCCGGTTATTTTACATTCAGATCATTGACGACCGTTACCTGATCTATGCACAAGGCAACGTTTTAAGGAAGATCTATCAAAACCCTGCCCGCGGTCCGATTCTGGACCGTCACGGCAAAATACTGGTGCAGAATCAGGCTTTTTACGATATTATGGTGACACCTAACCAGGTGAAAGCACCATTTGATACAACGGAATTTTGCAAGCTGTTGAATATTGATACTGCTGAGTTCAATAAGCGCATGGAGAAAGCCATTAAGTATTCCCGCAGCCAACAGTCGGTATTTGAAAAGCAGCTCTCGCCCGAGGCTTATGCCTCAATACAAGAACGTTTGTCAGAATTTCCGGGCTTTAACTCATCAACGCGTTATTTGCGCACCTATCCCGATTCAGTCGCTGCTCAATTCCTTGGTTACATTGGCGAGGTACATGATAATGACATCAAAAAATCAGGCGGTTATTACCATCCCGGCGACTTCATTGGTGTAACAGGTGTTGAACGCTCATACGAGGCTGTTTTGCGTGGCAAAAGGGGAGTTGAGAACCTGATGTACGATTCGCATAACCGGCCTAAAGGACATTATGCTAATGGGGCTTATGATACCGCAGCAGTAGCCGGGGAAAGATTAATATCATCCCTGGATATTCGTATTCAAAAACTGGGCGAGAAATTGATGAAGAATAAGGTTGGCAGTATTGTAGCTATTGAACCATCCACCGGTGAGATACTGTGCTATGTGAGCAGCCCTACTTACGATCCGAACTTGATGGTTGGGCACGACCGGGGTAAAAACGCTGCAGAATTATACAAAGACCCGTATAAGCCATTCTTCATTCGCCCTATACAGGCATATTATCCACCGGGATCATCATTTAAACCACTGAGCGCGTTAATAGGCATGCAGGAAGGCATCATAACACCCGAAACCAGTTATGATTGTCATGGCGTTTATTGGGCTGGCAATCACGCGGTGCCTTGTTATCATCACGAGTCGCATGGCGTCGTCACCCTAAGCGGCGCGGTGGCCGAATCTTGCAATGGTTATTTTTCGATGGTTTTCCAGCGGGTGATGGATCAGAAAGGTGTAAAGAATATTGAACCTGTGTACAAGACCTGGCGGGATGAAGTGGCTAAATTCGGCCTTGGTTCAAAATTAGGGTTAGACATGCCGAGCGAAGGCCGGGGAAATTTGCCCAAAGCTACTTATTATGACAAAGTTTACAAAGGTCCTAACTGGCGCTCAAGCACTATCGTATCACTTGCTATTGGACAGGGTGAATTGGAGGCAACTCCGCTGCAATTAGCCAATATTGAATGTGTAATTGCCAATCATGGGTATTATTATAAACCGCATTTGATAAAATCTATTGGCGATAAAGAAGTGATCAAGCCCGAATATAAAGTAAAGAATTATGTAGGTATCGACTCTCCCTATTTCGAGCCGCTTATCAATGGTATGCAGGCTGTGGTAGATAAAGGCACTGCAGTTAATTCAAAAATACCGGGCATTGTGATGTGCGGCAAAACCGGTACCGCGCAAAACCCCCATGGCGAGGACCATTCGGTATTTGTAGCATTTGCTCCGCGCGATAATCCGAAGATCGCTGTAGCAGTCGTTGTAGAAAACGCAGGTGAGGGTGCCCATTGGGCGGCGCCAATTGCCAGCTTTATAGTAGAAAAATATTTAACGGACAGTATTTCTAAACGCCCGTCGGGTATAACACCTGAGTATTTCGAGAATGCGAATAAACTGCCGCCTCCGCCTGCTGATTATATCAAGAAGATAAAAGTAAAGCCTGTACCAAAGGATACTTTGGATAAGATGGGTATTGACACTTCTGATAAGAAAGAGTTACCCGCTAAGCAGGAGCAACTGCCTCTAAAATCGGCATCTAATAATAAGCGCAGTAAACCTGTGCACCATCAGTTGGTAGCGGCATTATTGGAACAGGAGGAGCATGAATACTAACCCGCAGCGCAGTTTCTTTTTTAATGTAGACTGGGTAATGGTTTTCCTTTACCTGGCGCTGTGCTTTATTGGGTTGTTAAATATTCACTCGGCTACCTATGATGAAAAATATCCAACTTTTTTCGACTTTAATACCGATTATGGCAAACAGCTTATTTATGTCGGTGTAGGTATTTTTGTTGGGATATTTATCCTGTTGCTGGAGAGCCGTTTCTTTAGCGCACTTGCTCCCGTCTTTTACGGAATTACCATACTACTGTTAATGCTGGTGCTTGTAGTCGGGCGAAATGTAGGCGGTAACCAGGCGTGGATATCACTGGGAGGCGGGTTCAGGCTGCAGCCGTCGGAGTTTGCCAAACTAACCACATGCTTGCTGCTTGCCCGGTATCTTAGCGGTACCAACATACGGGTGACGGACACTAAGTCATTTTTAATATCGGCGGCCATTATTGGCTTCCCGATGTTCCTGATCATGCTTCAGCCAGATGCCGGCTCAACGCTTGTTTTTAGCTGTTTGCTTTTTGTGTTATATCGTGAAGGCCTTTCACCATATTTCCTGATATTGGAAGGCTTGTTCATTACACTTTTCGTACTGACGTTGAAAGTGAACAACCTTACGATGATAGTTGGCTCGTTGACAGCCTTGGCGCTCGTTATTATTTTACTTTACCGCCGCAACCGAAAGACTATCCGTATAATACTTACAGGTCTTGCTATTTCTATTGCATTCGTTTTCAGCGTAAACTTTCTTTATACACATGTACTTAAACCTCATCAAAAGGTTCGCATTGACATTGTATTAGGCATAACTAATGACCCAAAAGGGAAAGGGTACAATGTTAATCAATCTAAGATTGCCATTGGCTCTGGCAAGATGTGGGGCAGGGGATATATGCGCGGCACTCAAACTAAATACTCATTTGTGCCCGAGCAGGGAACCGACTTCATTTTTTGTACTATAGGCGAAGAGTGGGGTTTTGCAGGTTCGGTTGCCGTGCTTGGCCTGTATTTGTTTTTGGTTTTGCGGATAGTCAGGATTGCCGAACGACAGCGGTCGCCTTTTACACGGGTATATGCCTACGGGGTGGCTTCGGTTATATTTTTTCACGTCATTATCAATGTCGGCATGACCATCGGTATTGTGCCATCAATAGGGATTCCATTGCCGCTGATCAGTTATGGCGGTTCTTCACTGCTGAGCTTTACCGTAATGCTTTTCATCCTTATCAAGCTCGATTCTAACCGGATGGGTATCATTTACTGATCCCGGCGGATTTTCATCGTCCTGCAAAAATTTTTATTAAAAGAAGCAAACTGAACTTTATTGTAAAAAGGTTGTTCAGTATATTTAGTAAAAGTTCGACCCCCTTTATGACTAAGTTCTTTAAGCGAAAGTTCTGGAGATTCTTTACGCTGCTTGGCCCCGGCCTTACTACCGGTGCTGCGGATGATGATCCTTCTGGAATAGCAACCTACTCGCAAACCGGCGCACAATTTGGCTATGGACAATTATGGACAGCCTTGTATATGCTGCCTTTTATGGCAGCTGTGCAGGAAGCTTGCGCCCGTATAGGCCTGGTTACCGGCAAAGGTATAGCCGCAATTGTAAAAAGGCACTATAGCAAATGGGTTTTATATTCGGTAGTGAGTTTGGTCGTGATCGCGAATACCATCAATATAGGAGCTGACATTGGAGCGATGGCCTCGGCGGCAGAGTTACTTGTCCCCGTGCCCTTCGTGGTTTTAACACTAGTTATTACCGCAACCATTCTCATTCTCGAAATTTTTACCAGTTATAAAGTTTATTCCAAAATACTCAAATGGCTCGCGCTGGCTCTACTGGCTTATCCTATTACAGCGTTCATTGTTCATCAGCCCTGGGGTACGGTATTAAAAGCAACGGTTGTGCCGCATGTCGAATTCAGCTTTGCATTTTTGTTCATCATTACGGGAGTGCTGGGTACTCCCATTTCGCCATACATGTTTTTTTGGGAAGCATCTCAGGAAGTTGAAGAGCGGAAAGAAAGCGATATGAAAGTCGGTGATCGTCCTATTGTTGACCGCGTGCTGATACGGCGAATGCGCCTGGATAATAATTCGGGTATGATCATTTCCGAGATAACCACCTGGTGCATATTGCTGGTAGGTGGTACGGTACTGCATCAAAGCGGAGTAACGGATGTTAAAACAGCTGCTGATGCCGCAAAGGCCCTGGAACCGCTGGTACACTCATTCCCCAACGCAGGTTTCCTTGCAAAGCTGATCTTTTCAATAGGTATTTTGGGCTTGGGCTTCCTGGCTGTGCCGGTGCTGTCTGGCTCGGCTGCTTATGCCGTTTCTGAAGCGTTTAATTGGCGGGCAAGTTTAAACTTAAAGTTGAAACATGCCCATGGTTTTTATGGGGTTATTACAATAGCAACTATCATTGGCCTCGTTATAAATTTTGTTGGCATTGACCCGGTAAAAGCCCTGGTTTATGCCGCTGTATTAAATGGTGTTGCTGCGGTACCATTGTTGTTTCTGATCTTGAAAATATCGCGAAATGAAAAGATCATGGGAGAGCATAAAAGCGGGTTGTTATCATCATTATTACTATGGGTTACCTTTATAGGTATGGGTGCTGCTGCAATAGCCATGTTTTTTACCATAGGCAAGTAATACAACTATATATAACAAGCCATGCAGGAATGGTCATGTATCGATGTCTTTAAATCAGAAAGGCCCTCTCGAAATAAGAAGGCCTTTCTGATTACGGGTTTTATAAGCTTATAACTTCAATGGTGTATTACTGTAAAGGTGATATTCGCCAGGTGCAAGCGTTGTAACCGTGGCTGTATTTGTTACCTGGATGCTGGTACCGTTAAGATTATCATACCAGGTACCTGTTACCGGATAATTTATGGTAACGGTTTGCGGCACAACATCAAAGTTTCCAACAACCTGCACATCAGTTGTGCCATCGGTTCCTAATAGCTGAATAAACTTATAGGCCCCAAGGAGGTTATAGTTATAGTTTGTAGTGTTAAATACCGGGTTGTTGATCTTCATCCTTATCAAATCAGAATACACCTGGTATAAATGATGCCTGTTAGGGTCAGACATATAATTCCAAAGCGGAGGTTTATCGCCAAGTCTTCCGCCGGTTGCAGCGTCGTTAATGCTGATATCATATCCCCGTTCGCCAAATTGCCAGAGCATTTTAGGCCCAGGCGATGAGAACATAAATGCTGCGGCCATTTCGTCGCGTTTAAGGCCGGTTGGAAGATCTTTAATATTATACGATCCGCTGCTATTGCCGTAATTCTCGTTCTTAAATTGCAGCCTTTCCTGGTCATGGCTCTCGAAATAGCAGATGTTTCCTGTGGAAGTGTTAAAGCCCCATGTATTGTAGAACAAACCACTCAGATCCCAGGAGCCGCCGGCGTCATTAAAACTCATAGTGGCCTGTTCGCCGTTGGTACTCAGGTTAGCCCAGCACATCATACCATCTTTGGCATATACAGCCTCTTCAGAATTGTCTGAGAACATCTCCAGTATTACATAAAAATTAGGGTCAATGCTTTTCATGTAACTGTTATACATTTCCCATAAGGCAACGCGGCTGGCATCATATTTTGCCCAGGCGGATTCATCAGTAGTTCCGGAGTTTACCTGTGTATAGCCTTTGGCTTCATCAAATCTGAACCCATCTATATGATATTCCTGCATCCAGTATTTCATTACGTTTTTGGTAAAATATTGTGTAGCTGGACTTTGATGGTTCATCTGGTAACCCACAGCATCAGGGTGCATGTTTGTTTGATCCAGCCATGGGTTATTGGCAGCAGGCTGATTAGCTGCTGAATTCCAATACATCTGGCATAAAGGTGACGAACCGAACTGGTCTTCCAATACTATATCCTGTATTACAGCTATACCCTTAGCATGGCAGGCATCAATAAACGCCTTGTAATCATTTGGCGTACCATAATACTTATCCAGCGCGAACATGAAATTAGAGTTGTAGCCCCATGAGTCGTTGCCCTCAAACTCATTAACCGGCATCAGCTCGATAGCATTACAGCCCAGGTTGGCGATATAGTTAAGCGTATCAGTAAGTGTTTTGTAAGAGTGTGTAGCAACAAAATCACGTACCAGTAACTCGTAAACAACCAGGTTTTTAGGGTCGGGCTTAGTAAAGCTGCTTGTTTTCCAGCTATAAGTTGGCTGGCTATACCAAAACGTACTTACAATACCCGATTGACCAGTAGGATAGGCTTTAAGGTTAGGATATACAGATGAAGGTATTTGTGCATCATTATTTGGATCGAGCACCTTGTT
>JBQCEA010000629.1:0-3430 GCA_051960695.1 Mucilaginibacter sp.
GTTATCAGCATTAGGTATTTTCGCCATGCAAAGCTGCAGTAAAAGTGCAGTTACCGGAGTAGCATACACCACGGCTGCTTTCCAGGCAAATATCAATGGCAATGCCTGGGCGCCGGATACCATAAGCACCAACATAACGTATAACACGGCTAACAAAACCAAAACTTTTAGCTGTACAAGTACCAAAGACCAAAAGCAGGTTATTTTTTCTATTACATTGTTTAATGCGAGTAATACTCCCGGTTTTACTCCCGGAACTTATAACATAACTGCCGGCGATACAACAACTGCACAATACAACACCTGGCAGCAAGATCAATCAGGTACTTATGCTTTTCTGCCCCATGGTACGGTTGAGCCTCGCGCCGGGTCAATAGTGATCAGTTCTGTCGACTCTGTGAAAAAAGTGATCACCGGTACTTTTAATTTTTATTCAAGATCTACTACAACAGATAACTCGGGTAATTTGATAATTAACATTGACAATATAACCGGCGGCGAGTTCAATTCAACTCCCTATACATTTACCAGCAATTAATCGATCATTTACCAGCAATTAATCGATCATTTACCATCGAAATCTTGTATTCAACATGAAAAAAATATTTACAACAATCTCTGTATCGCTACTTATACTTCTATCTTTTAACGTTAATGCGCAGGTAAAAAGCTATATTGGTTTATATGGAGGTATGAGTATCCCGGTAAGTAACTATGCTTCAACGGATTATTATAATAACTCAGCTGCATTTGCACATAAAGGAATTACTTACGGTGTAGACGGCGCTATATATTTATATAAAGGTCTTGGCGTAGGCGGTACTATATCATTCCAGGATCAGGGAAAACTTAATTCCAACAATGTTACCGCATTAGCACAAGGTTATACGAACGATTATTCAGCAGATAATTCCAATGTTACTGCTTCTAACCGGTATGATAATTTAAATATTCTGATCGGTCCCCAATATTCATTCGAGTATCATAGATTTATCATCGATCTGAGGGCATCGGCAGGTATTGTAAAGACTTTCTCAAATCCTGTGCTGCAAGTGACCAGTTATGATGGCCTTGATCAAATAGCAAATTTTTATCAGCGAGGCATATCTTCAACCGTTTTTGGATATGGCGGCAACGTGGGAATTCGATGGAAATTTAGCGATAACTGGACACTTGGTGTAAAAGGCGTTTATGTTGGCTCGAATGGTTCGGCTGTTACTACAGAAGGGCTTAGAGAAAATGTGGGCAGGCTGGTAACCCGTTTGCCTATTTCCGAATTTCAAACTGTAATTGGTCTAACTCTCAACATTAAATAAACGGTCAGGCATAAAACATCTATTATAGTCTACAGATGTTTTTATTTATAAAAGACCAGAAAGTAACAAGGTTAGCAGGACCAATACCAACAGAGGAGCAATAATGCTTCTGTGTTGGTAGTCTTTTTCGGGAAAATATTGTTTGAAAAAGAATTCAGTCAGAATAGCTCCTCCAAGAACATAAAAAGCCATAGTATAGGCAATGGCTTTGGGATTAGAAAGCATTTGCTGCATACCGGCAGTTCCTTTAGGTTTGGGAATAAGAAAACCGGCTGCTATGGTAGCTATAAGATTAAAGGCAAAGCCAAAGATCAATACCATATACCCGATAGCCTTCCTGCCCGTCCAGCGCAGGTTTAACATTAATAATATGCTGCCAAAAAGAGGAGAGGCAAAAATGGAAAAGCCTAAAATGGCCCACTTTGAATAAATAGCGGTTTGTGGTTTTTCGGGGTAAATTTCGTTCTCTTCCTCTGTTTCTTCTTCAAATTGCATGCGCAAAGATAAAATCATTTGCTTGCGCCTTTGTAATATTCTTAAAAGAAATGCCCGCTAAACTAATTAGCGGGCATTTCTTTTTTAAATCCGGGAAGCATTAATTATTCTTCAGTGATCACATGATAGGCAATGGTGGCATTTGTAGCACCTGAAACATAGATAGTGTAAATATGACCAGCCTGCAATGTTGCGGCAATATTTAATAACACCGATGCTGAACCTGCACTATATAGGGCAAATGTATTAGCAGGGTCAACATCATAATAAGCTGATGCTGTTTTATAGCTAATGCCTGATACTAGTTTAGATCCTCCGGTAACGCCAAAATCAACAGCAGCGTTTACTGCGGAGCTAAGATTAATGAAACGTACGCGGGCTTTTCCTGACTGTGGTGCGGTACGATCATCCTGTACAAAATTGTAGGTTTGGCCATCTACATAAAAGGCATCGTAATAGTTATTGCCGCCTACTGATGCACTGAAGGAGGTATTAACAGTTGTTGTGCCGGTGTTTTTAAATGCCAGCTGATGGCTGCCAGCAGTGGTAGTTACATAATCAGAGCTTTGACCATAAGCAACAGCAGTAGCCGATGTCTTATTATTGTCTATAAAAAGATCTTGTGGCACTGAAGCCTCGGCTGAGTTAGTTACTTTAATGTAAGCAGTAACTTTGGTGTTGTCCTTGTCTTTTGAACATGAGGTAAATCCGGCTGCTGCAATTGTAGCTACCATTAACAGGGGTAAGAATGATCTGGACTTTTTGTTTAGAAGGATCGTTTTCATAATATAATTGTTTGTATTTGCATGGAGAACATTCAAAGCACACGCCAACCATGACCGATTTTATTATTCCGGTTTAAAAAATTACTTGATAATCAACCAGCTGAGTCCGGTTACTTTAAGCACGATAAATGAATTTGGTTTGATCGGTAAATTGAAAGTTTTGTAAATAAAACCATACAACTGTTTTAATACTGTATTAACAACTGGACAATTAACCAGTTAAAAAAAATGACCGGTTATCTCAACCGGCCACTGCTTATTTATAACTAACTACACAATATTAGTGGTTAGGAGGTGTCGTTGTTGGATTAGGTGTAGATGGAGTAGATGGTGTTGTTGTGGGCGTAGTTGGCGACGGCTGGTTTGGAGCCGGCGGATTTGGACTTGGTGTTGGATTTGGATTAGGCGGAGTTGGTGTTGGATTGGGATTTGGTGTCGGTGGGTTCGGACTTGGTGCTGGCGTTGGATTAGGGTTAGGAGTATTTCTCTTATTCCTGTTTTTCTTCTTTGCAGGCACGGTATCCTGGGCGGCTACACCATAAACCGTTTTGTTTGTTGTTCTATGCTGATTAGTATTTGCGGCAGCAAACTCAAACACACCGGCCAAAGCAGCTGCCAATATAAATGCACTTAACTTTTTCATATTTTTCATTTTTATAATGTTTATCTAAAGATTGCAACGTTGCGGTATTTATAATGTTTTGATTAATTTATTTTCCTAATGATTAATAATTAAATGATAGTGAAACCTAAACAAGGAACGTCCTGTTATATTAATTGATATTACATCTAATAAAGAAATGAAAAACATATTCATAATTACATTGCTCGCAG